>DAHWTK010000149.1 GCA_027328825.1 Nitrospirota bacterium | reverse complement strand
TCAATCAATGCCCTGGCGGACTTGTTTCAATCCTCACCCGGTGCAAAGACCGGGTGCAACAAAACACATTTTCGGCAACGCCTATGCCTGCATAGTTTCAATCCTCACCCGGTGCAAAGACCGGGTGCAACGCTGGTTGTCAAATCTTTTATGCCTGTTTGACATTGTTTCAATCCTCACCCGGTGCAAAGACCGGGTGCAACGCCAGTCTCCTCTCCGGTTGCGCCGCCGTGAAGGGGTTTCAATCCTCACCCGGTGCAAAGACCGGGTGCAACGTCTGGGCGCGCGAGTACGCCGAGAAGGATCTGGTTTCAATCCTCACCCGGTGCAAAGACCGGGTGCAACAAGAGCGGATTCGGCATTAAGATTGCCACAGACCCGTTTCAATCCTCACCCGGTGCAAAGACCGGGTGCAACCCTCATGCTGGGCGGCTTTGCCAATTTGTGTTTTGTTTCAATCCTCACCCGGTGCAAAGACCGGGTGCAACGCGGCAAGATCGAAAGGTTCGAGTTGCCGGAAGAGTTTCAATCCTCACCCGGTGCAAAGACCGGGTGCAACGCCGTCGGAGGCGGCAGCATATCGCTGATAGCCGTTTCAATCCTCACCCGGTGCAAAGACCGGGTGCAACGTGGTCCCGGGCCGCGGCGCACGGCTCGACCAAGTTTCAATCCTCACCCGGTGCAAAGACCGGGTGCAACAAAGAAGAGCGTTTTTTCATGGAAAACGTCTTCGTTTCAATCCTCACCCGGTGCAAAGACCGGGTGCAACCACGAGGCTCCCCGGAAGCCCGAAGGCGTGCGTGTTTCAATCCTCACCCGGTGCAAAGACCGGGTGCAACAAATGTCAAGCCCGTCCAAATCCCTTTCCGCGACTCGTTTCAATCCTCACCCGGTGCAAAGACCGGGTGCAACGCGGCTCAGGGGAGCACATGGGGCATCCTACGGGTTTCAATCCTCACCCGGTGCAAAGACCGGGTGCAACGCCGGCGAGGTGAACCTGGGGAACCTCACATACGTTTCAATCCTCACCCGGTGCAAAGACCGGGTGCAACACGGATGTGGATTTTACGAAAAATCTTGTCCTCGTCGTTTCAATCCTCACCCGGTGCAAAGACCGGGTGCAACGCCACAACAGCGCGGGCATGGGAACGCCGAAAATGTTTCAATCCTCACCCGGTGCAAAGACCGGGTGCAACGAGGAACAGGCGGCGAAGGACGCGCTCGCGGAGTATGTTTCAATCCTCACCCGGTGCAAAGACCGGGTGCAACCAACAATTATGTCCAGTGCTGGTCAACCACGCGGGTTTCAATCCTCACCCGGTGCAAAGACCGGGTGCAACATCAATTGGACAACGGGCGGTAATTATTTTTCCGGTTTCAATCCTCACCCGGTGCAAAGACCGGGTGCAACTTTGGGCTGTCTCCGGCTGATAATGCCGGATTCCAGTTTCAATCCTCACCCGGTGCAAAGACCGGGTGCAACGCCAGGTGGACGTGGATAACAAGGTCGTGTTCCACGAGGTTTCAATCCTCACCCGGTGCAAAGACCGGGTGCAACGATACCGGCGGAGATGTGCCCGATGATACTGATGTTTCAATCCTCACCCGGTGCAAAGACCGGGTGCAACGCTTCCGCGCATTTCTCGGTCAGGTCGCGTTTTGTGTTTCAATCCTCACCCGGTGCAAAGACCGGGTGCAACGTACCTGCCGTTCCCGCGAAAACGGGAAGTCAGGGTTTCAATCCTCACCCGGTGCAAAGACCGGGTGCAACGAGAGATGCGGACTCCGTGTCTATCAGTTTATTCGTTTCAATCCTCACCCGGTGCAAAGACCGGGTGCAACGCAACCCGGAAGGTCGCCGAACAGAGGCTCGCGTTTCAATCCTCACCC
>DAHWTK010000148.1 GCA_027328825.1 Nitrospirota bacterium | reverse complement strand
ATCTGCACAAGCCGCTCCGCGACGCCAAGGGCCTCCTTGTGTTTTCCCATGTTGAAGAGATACGCGCCGTAGTTGTCGAGTATCTCGTGGTCTTTCGGGTCAAGCTTAAGCGCCTTCTCCATCTCCGCTACAGCCTTCTCAAGCTCCTCGAGGCCGAATAGCGCGTTAGCCTTCCCCGCGTGCGCACGGGCGTTTTTGTCGTCGATGCGTATCGCCTCGTCGAACGCCTGCCGGGCCTTCCTGTATTCCCGCTTCATCAGGAGCTCGTGCCCCTCTTCGATTTTCTTTTTCAGTTCCGCTGATTTTTTGTCGTCCAAGTTATATCCTTATCTTAGTGTTGTGTTAGCCCATGCCAAAAATTCCGCCAGAGTCAATATCAAAATTTTTTTCATCACTCCAGCCTCATTATATTTGTTACCCTTTGCAGCTTCCTTAAGCCAAGTAATAGCCCCTTTTTTACCACCTCCACCGTCTATTATGATAATAATATAATCTTCGGGCATTGCCTCAATACAATTCAAATATAAATATGGCATTTTTTCGTCAACGGAACCGGCAACCTGCTGCCATTTACACTCAATTCTGATTTTGAATTTGTATTTTTCAGAAATAGCCAAAAACTCTGTTTTACCATTATGATTATAAATCGTGATAAACGGCGCGTTAGTCAATAGAATTTCTTTCCCATATTTTTCTGGATTTTTAATCCAATTGCCATATTTGACAAGTTCAAATCCCTTGCTGATGAAAACCTCTTTTACGGTTCCCTCAAGCAGGTTTCCTCCGATATTCGCTAACTCGCCTTGTTTTCTTATTTCATCGCTCATTATTCCTCTGCCTTTAAATGATTAAACCTTTTTATGGAAAGCTTCAAAAATTCTTCCTCTTTATCGATCCCGACAAATTTCCTTTTTAATATAAAAGCAGCTATACCAGTAGAAGAACTGCCTGTGAATGGATCGAGCACTAAATCTTTTTCTTTTGTTGAAGCCAATAAAATTCTCTTTAAAAGCTCCACTGGCTTCTGCGTAGGATGCTTTCCGAATTTTTTTTCTTCCGGTGAGGGCGCATTAAAAAACCAAACATTCTTCATCTGTTTGCCCTCATTTACTTCCTTCATCAAGTCATAGTTGAAGTAATGTTTGCTTTTCTTATCCTTTGCCGCCCACAAAATTATTTCGGACGAATGAGTAAAATAGCGGCAGGACAAATTTGGAGGCGGATTTTTTTTAACCCAAATTATATCATTCAATATCTTCATCCCCAGTTGCTGCATAGCGTAACCGACAGAATGAATTATATGCGTAGTTCCCGATACCCATATTGTCCCGTTTGGCTTTAAAACTCGCTGGCACTGTTCAAGCCATTCGAGATTGAAAGCATGATTTTCTTCCGTGCCTCTTGACTCATCCCATTTGCCTTTATTTACCGAAACCATTTTCCCCGCGTGACAGGTAATTCCTCCATTTGAAAGGAAATAGGGAGGATCGGCAAAAATCATATCGATACAATTATCAGGCGCTTCCTTTAAAATTCGGATGCAATCGCCATGAAATAACTTGACCGCATGTGTAGGATCATAAAAATACGGCTGGAGCGCCGACGAGTATTTCGCCGCTATCTCCCGGACGGCGAAAGATAACGGACCAAGTTTCTCTTCTCTAATTGGATAAATAGATTTCGACATTTCTATGACTCACTAGTTCTTACCATCCCCCGCTCGCGCCGCCGCCGCCGGACATGCCGCCGCCGAAACCTCCGAAACCGCCTCCAAAACCCCCTCCGCCGCCGCCTCCAAAACCTCCGAATCCTCCCCCGAAGCCCCCTATGAACGGCCCGCCGAAGCCCCCGCCGCCGCGCCTGCCGGTAAACCCGCTGCCTCTCGACTGGCCCCAGAAGCCTCCGCCGGGGAGCAGGAACTGGACGGCTATGAACAGGACAAACGCGAGGAACAAACCCCCGGAA
>DAHWTK010000147.1 GCA_027328825.1 Nitrospirota bacterium | reverse complement strand
GGAGCCACCTGGACCGAGGCGGACGGGATTAACTCCTCTGGCCAGATCGTCGGGGGATATATGGACTCGGGCGGCACAGAGCACGGTTACATGCTCTCCTTCGGCAATTTCTCCACCGTAGATTACCCCGGGGCCGGTGGTCCTGGCGCACCGCCTGGAACGGAGGTTCGCGGTATAAACGACTCAGGGCAGATGGTGGGTCTCAAGTGCGCGTGCTCCTATGGGTGCGGAAGGTCGTCCTCGAAAGGCCCTGCCTTCATAGGCAGTGAAAGCGAAAGCGGGACGGCTTTCGGATTTTAAATCCAGCCGGGTGCGTATTGGAAAACGAAACGGCGCCTCTCATCGAGCCAGAGCCTCCCTGCCGGGACACCTTGAAAATAAACAATTAACTTTGCAGACATTATTTCCTCGTATCCCCAGGCCAGCCGCGCGGAGCGACGCAGACCTCCAGCCCCAGGCACTTAAGCACCTGTAAGGTCTTGCCGAGTTGCACGGTCGGTTTACCGTTCTCAAGCTCAAAAAGCGGCCCATCAGCCCCTCTTTTTTGCCTCGAAAAACATCTCCTAAAAATCGCATAACTAATTGAATTTATTGGGTTTTATTAGTTGACATAGGTGTGTAAACATGTATACTTAAATCATAAGTAGTTGATTTTATTGATGTTTTAGCACATGGAGGTGCAAAATGGGACAGATGGCGGAAATGCAAAGGATGCAGGTGGACTGGACGGCATTCGAGGACGTGGCAGATTCCCGAAAAAGAGACGGCGGCGTATTCATGAGCCTGGATGGTGGCAGAGCGGGAAACGCCCGAAACTTTCAAGGCAAGACCACCGAGTTCGGCAGGCACGGGGGCGCCAGGGAGTGGAAGCTGGAGCTTGGACTTTACCCGATGGACCCGGCGGCCTGCCTCAATTGCGACCTTCCGAAATGCGCCTACGAGGGACGCGAGTTCTGCCCCTACGTCAAGGCCATCCAGAACGAGCAGGCGGCCCGTCAGCGCGACCGGATGAGGACGAGATACCAGACCGACCCGGAGTACCGGGCCCGTGCAATCGAATACGGCAAACGTTACCGCTCTATCCCTCGCCCCGCGAAGGAGCCTGAAGAGCGCGAACCTTCCCCGACCGCGGTATTCGCCGACCTCCGGCGTCAGGTCTTCGACTCGAGGCGCGAGAAACTGGCCGCCGAGCAAGCCGCGATGCGGGAGCTTTTCCTTTCCCGCAAGCACTCCCACCGCACCGCCCGCGCGTAACCTCTTTACCCTTCCGACCGGGAGCCTTCCCGGTCTTTTTTCGCCGAGTGAAAATACTCGTTTGTGCCAAGGTTAAAACTGTCGTCGCCCAGTTGAGGCTAAGATGTTACCTTCACTTATTCCTTTTAACCCACATTTCACAATGTACCTCTCCGGGCTAAGCCTGGAAAAAACAACCACTCATCTTAAAATTTCATTGATTTTTACTAAATATCATGTAAGATTAAGCAAATTTATTAAGCCGCATAAAACTCCAGACTCCTGTCTGGAGATGTAGCGGCTATCCAGGCGAGGTGAGGTGTGTTATGATGAGGCATGAAATTTCGGAAGAGCGCCCATGCCCTGTACAAGACGGAATATCATCTCGTCTGGATCCCTCGATATCGGCGGAAGGTATTTGTTAAAGGAGTCAAGGAATATGCGGAGAAGGTGCTCTCGCACATTCCGGAGCTTGATCCCGATATCGAGGTAATAAAGCTCAACGTTCAGGAAGACCACGTTCATATGGTAATAGTGATACCGCCGAGGATTGCAGTTGCCCGGGCGGTACAGTATATCAAGGCGCAGTCGGCAAAAGCGCTTAAGGCGAAATTTCCTTTTCTGCAGAAGGCATACTTGACCAAAGAGGGCATATGGTCAAGAGGTTATTGTGTATCGTGCATAGGCCTGGATGAAAAGGAAATTCTCGCCTATGTCGAACATCAGGAGAAGGAAGACAAAGGGCAACTGCAATTAACGATGTGATACAGAGATGCCCCCGGCTCCTGCCGGGGGAGATTCACT
>DAHWTK010000146.1 GCA_027328825.1 Nitrospirota bacterium | reverse complement strand
GAAAATGCATAAGGTGAAGGGTATAGAGCTTGTCGGAGTTTCGCAGGCCGACGAGGCCCTGGAGGCGGTGCTTGGATGAAATATATAGTTTCGTTTATGATTTGTCTTTTGTTTGTATCGACGGCTTTTGCGGACGGGGGAGAGGTCAGGCTTTCGGGCACGGTCAGGCGGGTGACAATCGGCGGTGAGAAACCGGCCTGGGCGCTGGTTCTGGATTTCGATACGGCGCTGGATGGAAGGATATTCAGGGAGATAGAGCTTGACCCCGGAGACACGGCAATCGACCAGTATAAGGACCAGCATGTCGAGATAACCGGTACTCTGAGCGGAAGGACGACTGTCGAACACGGGCAGTATACCGTTTTGCTGGTTAAATCAATCAGGAAAACTGAATAATCTTTTTGGCAATCCTCCGAACATACGACCAAAGAAAAGGACAAAAAAATGGACCTGATGGAAACGATTCGCAGGCGGCGGGCGATAAGGAAATTCAAGCCGGACAAGGTCACGACGGAGCAGATTGATTTCCTGCTGGAGGCGGCCCGGCTGGCCCCTTCGGGTGTGAATTCACAGCCTTGGAAGTTCAAGGTCGTAACCGACCCGGTGCTGAAGGAGCAGGTATTTCTGGCCTCGAAAAACCAATATCATATAAAGCAGGCGCCGATCGTGATAATCGTCTGCGGGGACACGATGTCTTACTCGAAGACCCTGAAGGAGCGCTTCAAGGAACTGCTTGATAACGGCGTGCTCTCGCAGGAAGACATACACAAAATGGGGCTTAATCTCCTCACGCAGGACGAGGAAAAAGAGCTTCTAAAATATAAAGAAAACGCTGCTTTTAACACTGCTATTGCCACGGAGCACATAGCCCTTGCCGCAACCTCGCTCGGTCTTGGGACATGCTGGATTCACCTCTTCGACAAGGAGAAAGTGGCGGAGCTTCTATGCATTCCGTCGTGGATATTCCCGGTTACGCTCATGCCGGTGGGCTATCCGGAGGAAATGCCGGAGCCGAGGCCCAGGAAGTCTCTTAACGAGATACTGTTATAGGTTTTACAGACACCTGTTATTGCCGTAATTGCAAGCTATTTATTCGGTGCGGCTTTGTGGTTTTTCAGCGGCGGCAGGTTTACAAGCTCCTTCATATCCTTAAGATATTGCTCGCTTTTCACGCGCGCCTTTTTTACGGACTGTTTCCCGTACAGGCCGAGCATCCCGCAGTAGAAGTTAAATCGTGAGACGTGCCGGAATATCTTGCTCCAGGAGTAGAATTTCGCCATTGCCTTGAATGTCTCGCGCTGAAGCTCCGAGGGCGACATAAGCAGGGGCCGGAATACGGCGTAATGCGCATCGTATTTGCTCCAGTCGTTGTGGAGAAGCCTGCCCTGCGCCTTGAACTCCTCGTATACCGGCGTCCCCGGAAGCGGTGTAAGCACAAGGAACTGCACGGATTCAATGTCCATCCTCCGGGCGAAAATCTGAGTATTCCTGATTGTTTCGGCGTCATCCGTATCAGACCCGACGACGAACATGCCGTGTATGCGGATGCCCCTTGCATGGAAGGCCCGAACCGCCCTGACGATGTCCTCTACCCCTTGCTTTTTATTGAAAAGCCGAAGTGTCCTCTCGTTTACGGATTCAAAGCCTATGAAGACGTTCTCGCATCCGGAGCGTTTCATGAGGTCCAGAAGCTCCGGGTCGTTCGCGGCGTCGCTTCGCACCTGGGCGCTCCAGTTGAATTTCAGGCCGGTTGTCCGCCCCTCGTCTATAATCCGGCGCAGGAGTTCCTTTGTCCTTTTCCTGTTGGCCGTGAAGTTGTCGTCTATGAAAAAGACAAACGAGCCTTCCGACGCCCCGGCCTTTATCTCCCCGATGACTTTCTCTATGCTTTTGAACCTGTATTTCCTGCCGAACATGTGGATTACGGAGCAGAAGCTGCAATCGAACGGGCATCCGCGCGACGTGGCTATGGGGAGGATGGCCTTAGGACTCCAGCCCCGGACGAGCGAGAAATCCGGCGCGGGGTATGGGTCGAGGTC
>DAHWTK010000145.1 GCA_027328825.1 Nitrospirota bacterium | reverse complement strand
ATTTATAGAGAAATACGTGAAAGACAACCCGGAATACAATTACAATTTGAGCCCCGACGACTCCGATTACGTCTACAGGACAGTCGAGCTTATCTCGCTTGCCGGCAGGAAATTTCACGACAAAAAAAACCTTCTTAACCGCTTTCTCCGGAATAACAACCCGGAATACCGGCGCCTCACAAAAGAATTCGTCCCCCAGGCCAAGGACCTCGTGGATCGCTGGTGCCAGGAGAAATGCATGGCCAGCGCCCCGTCAACATTCGGGGAGACCGAGGCGACAATGCACGCCTTGGATCACTTGGGCGAGCTTGGGACGGTTGGAGGCGTAGTCCTGATAGACGGAAGCGTCGAGGCGCTTGCCCTTGGCGAGCTTTTAAACGAGCATATGGCCGTCGTACACGTCGAGAAGGCGAACCAGGAATATTCCGGGCTGTACCAGTATATTTCGAGCGAGTTCCTTCGGCGGGAGTTTGCGCACGTGGAGTTCGTGAACCGCGAGCAGGACCTTGGCGAGCCGAACTTAAGGAAATCGAAGCAGTCCTATAACCCCGTGCGCATGGTGGAGAAGTTCAGGGTCTGGCCGAAGGAGTAAGAAAAATTACTTGATTATCCTGAAATACGCAATTATAATTTCACCATGATGATTTCCGTAAATGGCGAAGCCTTCGAGACCGCCCCGGAGGTGCGGACCGTCGGGGAGCTTCTGTGCTCCCTCGGACTTTGCGATCAGCGCGTGGCCGTGGAGCATAACCGGACTATACTCCCGAAAGCCTCCTACGCCGACGCGAAGATAAGCGAGGGAGACGCCTTGGAGATACTCAGCTTTGTCGGAGGCGGCTGAGGACGGCCAGCGCTTCCATGTGATACGTCTGCGGAAAGAAATCCACAAGCCTTAAAGACTCTACCCCGTAATACTCCTTTAACCGGCCCAGGTCCCTTGCGAGCGTAGAGGGATTGCATGAGACATAAACGATTACCGAAGGCGAGGCGGCCAGTATCTTCCCTGCGCCCGCTTCCGATATGCCTGCGCGCGGCGGGTCCAGGATTACGGCGTCGAACCGCTCCCTGATTTTAAAGCCATCCACATTCCAGAGAATAAACTCGCAGTTTTCAATCCCGTTCGCTTTTGTGTTCTCTTTGCCGTCTTTGACGGACGACCTGTTTTCCTCAACGGCGACGACCCTATCCGCAATGCGGGATATCGGCAGGGCAAAATTACCCGCGCCTGAGTAGAGGTCGAGGACGGTCTTCGCTTCAAACGTTTCAAGGTTTTCCAGCACCAGCTTTACAAGCGCCTTGTTGAGATTCCAGTTTGCCTGGAAGAAGCCCCCGGCGGACACCGAATATCTCAGGCCGTCCAGGTCGAGATTCAACCTCTCCTTGCCGAACGTCAGGGGCTTGCCACCTTCCGTTTCCATGCGGACTCCCGCGAACCCTCCGTCCAGGAGCATCCCGCAGATGCGTTCCCGGTCATGTCCGAAGCCCTTTGACATGTCCTTGACCAGCGCAAGGGTTTTATCCCCCCGGAAAATATGAAGCTCGCAGGCTGCGCCCTTCAGGATTCTTTTCGCGTTCTTGAAGGCCGCGTTAATTTCCGGCACCATCAAGGGACATTCGTCTATGTCCACGAGCCTGTTTGAGCGCTCCATGAAATAACCCGCATGCCCGCCGGAGAGGCGGAACTTGCCCCTGTGGCGGTAGTTCCAGGGCTGTCCGGCAAGAGGCTCTGATAATTGCAGATCCATCTTCCCGATTCTTTTCAAGGACGACTTGAGTACCTCCTCCTTCATGCGCACCTGCATGGGATACGAGGCGTATTGAAGGTGACAACCGCCGCAGACGGCGAAATACCGGCACGGCGGCTCGACGCGTTCCGGAGAAGATTCCAGAATCCTTACCGTCGCAGCGACGGCATAATCCTTCTTTTCCTGAAGGATTTCGGCTTCGACAATCTCTCCCGGTATGGCGCCCTTGAGCAGTATAATTTTGCCGTCCAGCCTGGCGACGCTGTGGCCTTCGTATGCCGGCGGCCCGGCTGTTAATCTGGTTTTCATATCGTCAACGAAGTTTCTGCCGACTCTGTAGCTGCC
>DAHWTK010000144.1 GCA_027328825.1 Nitrospirota bacterium | reverse complement strand
CCCCTCGTCTAGCCAGGCCCAGGACACCGCCCTTTCACGGCGGCGACGGGGGTTCAAATCCCCCGGGGGACGCCAATCAAATCAGTGGGTTAAGTGGAACTTTAACTCTTTGCTTATTATGACTGCGCCTCTTTTTGTGTCCCCCCTAACCTAAAACAACAATAGCCTTTCTCAAATCATCCACTCTCAAGTGAGCATATCGGTGGGTCGCTATTGACATAGAAAGGCCAAATCACGCCATTTGGCCTTCTGAGCAATCTATCGGGTTGTTTGTTTTATGGGAAAAACTAAATATTTCAATTATCGCCCATGCCAATTAACTCATTGATTAATAACGCTTAATTAATGGTTATTAATTGGATTTCCGGGGTAGTTCCGAGTATGTTTGTGCAGGTTTCATTGGCACAAGCAACGGAGGAAAGAGATGACCCCGAAGAAGAGTTTTACGGTTTTCAGCGCGTTCGTTTTTCTGTTCCTGCCCATAATCCTCACACTCTCGCAACATTCGGCTATAGCGTCCCAGGGCGACATACACACCTTTGCAGGTCTCGGCAGGGGTTACGCCGGAGACGGAGGGGCAGCCACGGCCGCCCTCATGAATTCTCCGGCGTCCGTGGCCGTCGACGCATCGGGAAATCTTTATATCTCCGACAGGGCGAACCAGCGCATACGCAAGGTCGATGTCGCCGGTAATATTTCCACCGTCGCCGGGACCGGAAAGCCGGGTTACAGAGGCGACGGCGGAGCTGCCACTGCCGCATCGATAAAAAACCCTTCCGGAATCGCCGTGGACGGCGCGGGGGACATCCTGTTTGCGGACATGGGCAATAACCGCATAAGGATGATAAGCCCGGCGGGAATAATAACTACAATAGCCGGAACCGGAAAGCCGGGTTACAGAGGCGACGGCTCCGCGGCGACCCTGGCGTCGATAAACCATGCCGAAGGCGTGGCGGTGGACGCAAAGGGAAATATTTATATATCCGACACGGGCAACAACCGCGTCAGGATGATAAGCCCGGCGGGAATAATAACCACGGTAGCCGGGACCGGCAGGCCCGGATATGGCGGCGACGGTGGACCGGCGGCGTCTGCAAGGCTCAACAGGCCGACCGGTGTGGCCGTGGATTCTTCAGGCAGGATATACATAACCGACTGCTACAACCAGCGCGTCAGGGTTATCGACGCCTCCGGGACCATAACCACGCTTGCAGGGACGGGAAAGGCCGGATACTCAGGCGACGGCTCTGCGGCGACATCGGCAAGGCTCAATTTCCCCTCCGGAGTCGCCGTAGACGCATCAGGCAATGTTTATATTTCTGACTGGCGCAACCAGCGCGTGAGGATGGTGGACGCATCCGGGACAATAACCACGCTTGCAGGCAACGGAAGGGCCGGTTTCTCAGGCGACGGCTCCGCATCGACCGGAGCCATGCTGAGCTATCCTTTCGGAGTGGCCGTGGATGCTTCAGGAGACGTTTTGATAGCCGATACGAAAAACAACCGCGTCAGGATGGTCGAAGGGCCGTCGTATCCACTCCCCGTCTCCACGATAACCTCGCCCGTAAACGGCGTCTTGTCTTACTCAGGCGGCTCCGGCATCACCGTCAGCGGCACCGCCTCGGCAAAAAACGGCGTATCCTTCGTCGAAGTCTCGACAGACGGCGGCGCAACCTGGCAGACCGCAACCGGCACAACCACCTGGAGCTACTCCTGGAACCCGCCACAAAAAGGCCTCTACCTCATCATGAGCCGGGCTACAGACTCCCAGGGAATTAACGAATCTATCGTAAACTGCAAGTACCTGAAGGCGTCAAAGAAATATGTTCCTGTAAGTGTAGCCCTGACCCCAAATCAGCCCGATGCGGCTCCCGCCCAGACAGTAACATGGACCGCCGCCGCATCCGGCGGAAGCGGCGGCTATAAGTATCAGTTCCTCCGCAAAGGGCCGGATACCGGCGGGACTTATGCCATTATGCAGGATTGGAGCGGAGCCGACGCCTGGGCCTGGAATGTAAACAGTTCGTCTGTCGGCGACAACAGCATAATGGTAAACGTAATGGACTCGTCAGTTCATACGGCATTGACAAAAAGCGCGTCCAGCAACTCGCACGGCAAGGGATCAAAGACCGCGCCTTTCAAGGTAAATAAAACCATTACCATAAGTTCCATAAACCCCAGCGAGACATCGGCGGCAGAGGGCGACACGGTTACCTGGACGGCAACGGCTTCCGGCGGAAGTGGAAGTTATCTTT
>DAHWTK010000143.1 GCA_027328825.1 Nitrospirota bacterium | reverse complement strand
TTTCGTAGCCGCCCCTCAGGAGCGTCTCCGCCATAAGCGCGGCGTCTTTTTCGGAGCCTTCGACCATCAATACCTTTATGGCGCGTTTGGGAATCATTTTTTTACTCTATTCTTTTCAAGAAAGATAATTTATTTATACCAGATTTATTTCATATGCGCAAACCGGGCAAATTATCAAAATTGCTCTTAAAAATTGACATGCCGCGAATCTCTGATATACTTTTTTTAATCTTTTCGAGTTCCATGGAATTAACAAAATCAAGGGAGGAAATCATGCACAAGGTAAAGGAATACAAACTTGAAGGAAAATTGAAGGGCATATCGGACAGGCAGATACAGGAGCACAGGGATGTGCTCTACAAGGGCTATGTGGACAAGCTGAACCTCCTTGAGGACGAGATAAAAAACACGAAAACGGAAGGGGCCAACCCCACGTATTCGCCGGTGCGGGAGCTTTTCAAGGAGAAGTCTTTCACGACTAACGCGGTTTTCCTGCACGAGCTTTATTTCGCCAATCTCGGCGGCAGCGGAAAAGAACCCGGCGGCAGGCTGGCCGAAGTGCTAAAGGAAAAATGGGGGTCGTTCGACAAATGGAAGGAGCAGTTCCGGGCGGTGGGAATGTCCGGGCGCGGTTGGGCTGTCCTCTCCTGGAGCATGAACGACAACTCCCTGCACAACTATATGATGGACATGCACGACATCGGCGCCATCTGGAATGAAATCCCACTTCTTATACTGGACGTCTACGAGCACGCCTACTTTCTCGACTACGGCACGAAGCGTGCGGCGTATCTCGACGCGTTCTTCCAGAACATAGACTGGAACGTCGTCGAGAAAAGGCTCGAGACGGCGATGAAGCTGGAAGAGGCCCTCAGGAAGGCCGCGTAAAAGCCGATGCCGCTCACGCTTGCCGAGAAACTCATCTCCATGCACGCGGGCCGCGAGGTTCACGCAGGCGAGCTGACGGTCGTGAAGGTGGATTTCGCCTACGTGCAGGACTGGACAGGGCCGCTTACGGTGGACAAGATTACGGAGCTTGGGGTGGGACTTTCAAAGGTCCCGTCCCGTACCGCCGTGTTTATAGACCACGCCTCGCCGTCTTCGTTCAAGGAGGTCTCGACGGGGCACGTGAAGCTGCGCGAGTACGCGAAGAACTCCGGCTGCCTCCTGCACGACGTCGGCGAAGGCGTAAGCCACCTCGTCCTGGGCGAGAAGGTGACGTCCCCCGGGATGCTGATGCTCGGAGCGGATTCCCATACCTGCCAGGGCGGGGCGCTCGGCGCGTTCGCAACCGGCATGGGCTCGACGGACATAGGCGTGGCAATCGCAACCGGCGAGACATGGATGCTGGTCCCGGATGCGATACGGGTGGAGGTAACGGGCAGGCTCAAACCCGGGGTATATTCCAAGGACATAATCCTCTATCTCATCGGCTCCATCGGCGCGGACGGCGCGACCTATCAGTCTCTCGAATTCTTCGGCGATACAATCGAGAACCTCTCCATTCCCGGAAGGACTACTATCTCCTCCATGGCCGTCGAGGCGGGCGCCAAATGCGGCCTGTTCGAGTCCGACGGGCACACGCTGGACTGGCTCCGGGAGAACGGGCGCGAGGGCGACTACAGGGAGATAAAGGCGGACAAGGGCGCACGGTATGCGCGCGTAATAAACATCGCCGCCGGGAGCCTGGAGCCGATGGTCTCCTTCCCGCACATGGTGGACAACACAAGGCCCATCTCTCACCCGGACTGCAAGGACGTCCCGGTCCAGCAGGCGTATCTCGGCTCAACTACCAACGGCTATTTCGAGGACTTCGAGGCGGCGGCAAGGGTGCTCAAGGGGCGGCATACCGCGCCCGGCACGCGCCTCGTCATAACGCCCGGCACAAAGAGCGTATACAGGAAGATGATGTCCTCCGGGCTGATGGACGTATTCCTCGATGCGGGCGGCGTGATAAACTCGCCCGGCTGCGGGGCGTGTCCCGGAAGCCACGAAGGGATCCTGGGCGATGGCGAGAACTGCGTCGCGTCCATAAACCGGAACTTCAAGGGCAGGATGGGAAACCCCAAGGCGTTTGTATATCTCGCCTCGCCGGTGACCGTCGCGGCCTCCGCAATAGAAGGGAAGCTTGCGGACCCGAGGAGGTATCTGTGAGCGGACGGGCCTGGAAATTCGGGGACAACATAAGCACGGATTTAATCGCCGCAGGCCGGTACGCGCACCTTCGGACGAACCTGCCGGAGCTTACCAAGCACG
>DAHWTK010000142.1 GCA_027328825.1 Nitrospirota bacterium | reverse complement strand
ATGCCGGATATTTTGGCCGGATTCAATACGAGGTCCTGCTTCTTGGCCATTCTTATCGAAACCGGCTCAAAATCGCGCAGAAACGTGGAACAACAAAGAGGTCTCCCGCACGGCCCGAAGCCGCCGAGCATCTTGGCCTCGTCCCGGACACCTATCTGGCGCATCTCGATTCGTATGTGGAAACGATGCGCGAGGTCTTTTACGAGGTCCCGGAAGTCCACCCTGCCGTCGGCAGTGAAGTAGAACGTGGCCTTGGAATTATCGAAGGCCCATTCCGCACGTACGAGCTTCATTACCATCTCGCGTTCCAGCACCCTCTGCTGGCATACCCTGAACGCCTCGTCCTCAAGCTCGCGGTTTCTCTCTATTCTTTTTATGTCGTCCTCGGTTGCCTTGCGCAAAACCCTTTTCAGAAGCTTGTCCGAAGGCCCGCGTTCCTCGGTATGCGTCTCGCCTGCAACCGTCGCAACGCCGAGCCCCTGCTCCGAGTCCACGATTACCCGGTCTCCCATTGAAAGCGAGAGAGTGCCGGCGTCGAAGTTATATATCTTGCTGCCCTCCCGGTAGCGCACTTCAACGACATTAAAAATCCCTGTACGCCCGGCGTCCGCGGGTGTTGTCTGCCCCGTCTGATCCGGCGATGTGGAATTCTCGTTCAGCCCAGGATTTCCGCTTTCAGCCTCAGGAACAGATCCTCCGCTGTCAACCGTCTGTTGAACGTCCTCATTAGCGCCGCCCCCGTCTGTTCCAGGAGTATAATCGCTTCCTCCGACCTCCATCCGCCTATCCTCCCAACCCATATCCTTAACTCGTCCGTTAAGTCCCGGTTGATTGCGAGCGACTCGTTCGCGCCCGCGCTTAGTATCATTATGTCCCTGAACCACGCGCTCCCGAAGTTTACAATGTCTTCGAGCACGCCTCCTTCGGCGGAGGTCTTCTCCGCCTCCTTCAAGACCTGCGAAACGGACAGGTCTGGAAGCCTTTTGATAAGCTTCAGCGCGTCTTTCCTCCGTTCCAGAAGCTCGGAAGGTTCGACCGCCAGGGCGTCGCCGGGCCGCCCGCCCGTCAGCCGTGCGGCCATTAACGCTGTTTCGTGCGAAAGCCCCTTCCGTTCCATAAGAAGACCGGCCACCGCCTCTTCGTCCGGCGCCGAGAATCCTATTGCGCGGCACCTTGAAAGCACGGTGGGGAGAAGCGAGTCCGGCTTGGAGCTTACCAGAATCACATGGCTTGAATCCGGCGGCTCCTCCAGTGTCTTGAGGAATGCATTCATCGCCTCCTCGTTCATCATGTGCGAATCGTCTACTATCAGGACTTTTCTTCCGCTCCCGACCGCCTTAAGAGATATGAACTCCTGCGCCGCGCGAACCTGTGGAATTACTATCTCCTGGCGCATCTTGCCCGTATCCGGATTAACCTCGAGGGCCATCGTCATCACGTTCGGATGGCATCCGGAGTCTATATTGCGGCAGGACTGGCACGCTCCACATGAATCCGCAGTCAGGCCAGCTTCGGAGACGGCGGGACTTGTGCAGTTCAGCGCCTTTGCCAGCGCGAGCGCGGTGAGTTTTTTGCCGATGCCTTCCTCACCGCGAAAGAGATACGCGGGGGGTAACTGCCCGGTGGACAGGTCCCGCCTGATTACCTCAATCTGCCGCTTATGACCGAGTATCGATGAGAAGTTCATACACCTTAAAATGTGTCATTCTGAGGCGTTAGCCGAAGAATCTGCTTTATCTATTCTTTACCTGGTTTGGAATGGCAGTTTCACTATGTTACGTATCGCCGCCTGCACTTCTTCCGGCGCCCCCGACGCATCTATAACCTTAAACCTGCCTGTCTCGCATGAGGCGATTGAAAGATATCCTTGGCGCACTTTTTCGTGGAACTTGTCCGGCTCATCCTCAAACCGGCCCTCGCGGCCCTGGTTGTTATCGCCGTTGCGCTTCCTTGCCCGCTTAAGCCCCTCTTCCACTGGAAGGTCGAGGAGAAGCGTCAAATCCGGCATGAGGCCACGTGTTGCAGCCTCGTTCAGTTCCGCTATAAGTTCCAGTTCCAACCCTCTGCCGAAGCCCTGGTACGCCGTTGTCGCGTCTGCGAAACGGTCGCATACCACCACGGCGCCGTCGGCCAGCGCGGGCTCTATAACCTCGGCCACGTGCTGGGCGCGGTCGGCGAAGTAAAGAAGAAGCTCGGCCCGGCTGTCCATACCGGAACTCGCGGGGTCGAGGAGGATTTCACGTATCCTCCCGCCTATGGCAGTCCCGCCCGGCTCCCGCGTGAGCAGGACATCGCGGC
>DAHWTK010000141.1 GCA_027328825.1 Nitrospirota bacterium | reverse complement strand
TCACGCGCACATGGCTTTGGGCGCCAAGATGATACACCTCGTCCGGGATAATGTTGTATATGAGGTTCGTAAGCTGTCCGGCATCGGCAAGGTCGCCGTAGTGAAGAAACAGCCTCGTTCCGTGGACGTGCGGGTCGACATACAGATGGTCTATCCTCCCCGTGTTGAACGTGCTCGCCCTCCGGATAAGGCCGTGCACCTCGTAGCCCTTCGACAGAAGCAGTTCCGCCAGGTATGAGCCGTCCTGTCCGGTAATGCCCGTAATCAGCGCCTTCTTCATTTACTTATTCCTGTTGTTTGTATCGGCGGCCCGCTTTTTTCGGCGACATGCCGTGCCTTTATGTCGTCCCTGTAATTTTCCAGATACTCTATAAAGAAAGCAAATAAAACCGCGACGACCGTCGCCGTAAAAGTGGAGAACAGGATTATCAAAATTCTGTTTGGCGCCGCCTTCTTGTCCGGGGGATAGGCCTTGTCGAGCACCTGAAGGGTCGGGCTGTCCTTGACCTCCGTTATTCTTGCCTTCTCATATTGTGTCATAAGGAATTCATAGAGGGTTTCCCGGATCTTGTAATCTCTCGAAAGCTCCTCGTATTGCTGCTGGATGCCGGGGAATTTTGACGTTGGTATAAAAACGCTGTTGGCCTGCCCGCTACCGCCCCCGCCGCTTTCCAGCCGCGCAAGCTCCGTCCTCAGCTCATTCACCTCTGTTTTAAGAATGCCCAACTGCGGATTACTGGTTGCGGCAAAAGATTTAAGAGTTTTAAGTTCGACTTCCTTGGCCAGGAGGTTCCGCTTGACGTCGCTGATAGTTTTTATTATGGCTTCTGACTGGGCGTCGATTTTAACGGCGTTGTTTGCCTCTTGAAATCTCTTTAGCGCCTGTTCGGAATCGTCAAGTTTTTCTTTGGCGTCCGCAAGCCTTTTCCCAAGAAAGATCCGCGTTGTCTTCCCGGAACTCATGATAGTGGACCTGTTGACCCTGTCCAGCTCTTCCACGAACGCGTTTGCGATGCCTGCGGCCCTTTGCGGATTTCTGTCTCTGACCGTAATGGAGATTATCCCCGCGTCGGATTTTTTGAACACGGCCTTTTTTTTCAGGTCCTTTCGGGCGCCTTCAATGGTCCTGTCGCCGTAAATCCTCATCAGGTCGAAACGCCTGATCACGGCATCCATTACATTGAAGCTCGAGAGCTCCTCCACATACATTTCCGCCGAGATACCCTGTGTCATGGCCAGTGGTGCAAACTGCACATTCTGCGGCAATAAAAACCCTTTTTTTTCAGGAGGCATGATTCTGGCCGTGGCGTCAAATTTATTCGGGAGGAGAAAACTTACGACGGTGGATATGAGCAGCGCGCTCCCGGCAATAAGCGCGATGAGTTTCTTCCGCTTGAATATTGTTTCCCAATAGTAAAACAGGGATATCTCGTCTTCGGGAGGCGTCTGCATTTGAAGGCTGTCCATACCACCTACCGGTTTAATGCAACGATAAAACAACGCCCGCGGATAAGGCGGCCTGGAAAAGTACCTGGGATATATCCTTTATGTTCCTGAGCCAGGAGATTTTTTCGGTTTCCACCGGCACCACTATCGCATCGCCGGGGTCGAGTCTTCTGGACATGAAACTGCCGTTCGTCCAACTGTGAGTCTCCGTGTCGTAATGCATATCGAAAAAACCGCCGCTTTGTCTCCTGCTGACGGCGGTTCCATCCGCTTTTAGGATATACATCGAAGACTCATCCGCGTCTTTTGTGGCGCCGCCCGCCTTTTCCAGGTATCCTCTTACGGACATGCCGGGTATGTACACAAAAGCCGTCTGGTTGTAAACCGAGCCTATAACCTCGATCTGGCTCGGCTTATCGGGAATATACAGAGCGTCGCCGTCTTCGAGCGGGATGTCGTAGGCGCTGCCTTTGAATTTTTTCAGTCCGGCAAGCTTTATGGTTATCCTTCCCTTGGCCTTAAGACTGCCGAGCTTTTCTATAAGGGCCCTTTGCTGTTCGGCGGCGGATTTTTCGGCCTGAAGTGTCTCCGGCGAGGCGGCGGTCCGGATAGCCTGCGCTGAACCCTCCAGGGACTGCTCCTTCAGCCTTTCAACCATATCGTTTAGCACTCTCTGCTGGCTTTTCCTGACGGATTCCCTTGTGAATATCGCGCCCTTGAGATACGCCTTGTCCGTAAATCCGCCGGCCCGCGCTATAAGAGACGAGAGGGTCTCGCCCTTCTTTATTACTATATATTTTCCCGGGAAAAGCACCTCTCCGTTTATACTCACAGCGTGATAGGACGACCATTCAGGCACGCTTCTTACCAATA
>DAHWTK010000140.1 GCA_027328825.1 Nitrospirota bacterium | reverse complement strand
AAATGTATAGCCGTTTTTTTTAATCTTGAATGAAGGGCCGTTTTCATAAAAGTCAGAAGTGATTTCACCATAACCGGCGAAGCGATGTTTCCCCAAGCCAGCTATGACAAAATCTCCTTGTTTAACACTTTTTAGTTTATTAATGTTTCGCTTTCTTGCTATTCGGTATTTATCACTTTGATAATCCCTTTCGCCGTAATCCTGGGCCGCGACGCCGTATTCAAGCATTTTGCTCCACTGTTGCCGGCCGAAGCCCTCACCGAAATTTCTACCAATCATTATCCTCCAAAGCCAATACCTCGGTTCAGTTGCCATAAGCCGCCTCCTTGATACTGTTTAAACAAATTAAATTTATTTCCCATACCTTATCCTCGGATCGATATACGCATACGCGATGTCGGCCAGCATGTTGAAGAAGACGAACGCGGCGGAGCCGACCAGCACCGTGCCGAGGATTACGGGGTAGTCGCGCTTCATTATGCCGTCAAGCGCATACCTGCCAAGGCCGTTCCAGCCGAAGATGGTCTCCGTGAGCACCGAGCCGTTGAGCAGGCTCCCGAAGTCTATCGCCACGAGCGTTATCACCGGGATAAGCGCGTTACGTAGCGCGTGTTTTGCCACGACGAAAAACGGCGACAGCCCTTTCGCCCGCGCGGTCATAATGTACTGCGAGCCGAGCGCCTCGATAAGGCTCATGCGCGTGATGCGCGCGACGAAAGCGGCGGAGTTAAGCCCAAGCGTCGCCGCCGGCAGGACGAGATACGCCGGGTCTCCGCCTCCTGTCCCGGACGGCGGAAATATAGGCAGGATGAACGCGAAAAGGAGCATGAAAATAAGCCCGACCCAGAAGACGGGAAGCGAGATTCCGGCAAGCGAGATTGCGGAAAAAATCTTCTCCCACGCCCCGCCACGATTCACGGCTGAGAGTATGCCGAGTATCGTGCCGAAGAAGACGGAGATGAGCATCGCGGAAAAGGCGAGGCGGAGCGTGTTGGGGAACTTCTCTATGATGTCCTTTGCGACGTCGCGCTTAGTGTAATAGGATTTCCCCAAGTTCCCGTGGGCGAGGAGTTTCAGGTAGCCTATGAACTGCTGCGGGATCGGCTTGTCCTCGCCAAGATCCTTGCGTATGGCCGCGATTGCCTGCGGGTCCGCCCGCTCTCCGACAAGCCCGATGGCCGGGTCTCCGGGGATCGCCCGGAGCAGGAGGAACGTAACGAGGGCAAGCCCAAGCAGGGTTGGTATGGCGATGATGATGCGTTTGATTATGTAAAAAATCACTTCTTTTCCAGCGCCGTCAGCACCATGTCCAGCACGGCCTTCTGGCTTGCGTCGTATTTGTTCAGGACGCACAGGCAAAGACCCATAGGTATCGCTTCGTGCAGGTAGTCCGCGTCATGTCCGGAGATGATGATTATCTTCTTTTTGTCCAGCCCGAGGGATGTTGCGTACATGAGTAGCTTCTTGCCGTCCACGGCAGGCATTTCGAGGTCTATCACCAGAAGGTCCAGGGAGTTGTTTATCAGCGACAGGGCCTTTATGGGGTTCTGGCAGGTAATTATCTCTATGCCCGGAAAATTCTCCCGGATGTGCCGGGAAAGCTCTTCGAGCATCGCTGAATCGTCGTCCACGTAAAGTAATCGTTTCATCTGTAAAATTTTAATACGGGCCGCGGTGTAAAGTCAATAATTGACTTGAGCTGTGTCTTAAGGATAAAATTGCCGGATGGATGATAATAACGGAATAAAAGCGGTTTTTTTCGACCTGGGCAAGGTGCTCCTGTCGTTCAATCACGCGAATATCGTGGAGAGGCTCCTCTCGAATACCGATGCGGACGGCGATACGAAAACGTCCCTTTTCACCTTCCTTTTCGATGCAAGGGACGGCCTATGCAACCTCTACGACGAAGGACTTATCTCATCGCCGGATTTCTACCGTGAGATAAATTCGCGTTTCTCGCTGAACGCCTCATACGGCGACTTTACCGGCTTATGGAACGACATATTCACGGAAAACAAGGACGTCTCCGCACTGATGGACGAAGTCCGGAAGAGAAGGCCGGTATATCTCCTCTCGAACGTGAACGAGCTTCACTGGGAGTTCTGCCGGGCGAAGTTCGACGCGCTGAAGCGGATGGACGGCTGGGTGCTCTCCTACGAAATAAAGTCAAAGAAGCCCAAAGCGGCCATATACAGAGCGGCTCTGGAGATGGCAGGCGCCGGGCCGGGCGAGAGCGTATTCATAGACGACCTGGCCGAGAATACCGAGGCCGCCGAAAAAAACGGAATAAAGGGCATAACTTTCATGGGCGCGGCTGATCTGCGGGAGAGGCTCCTGCGGGCGGGCCTTATTCAGAAGGGCTGACAAAGAAAATTTTGGTGGAGGCGGCGGGAATCGAACCCGCGTCCGAAAACCCTTGACGTTGAGCCGCTACATGCTTAT
>DAHWTK010000013.1 GCA_027328825.1 Nitrospirota bacterium | reverse complement strand
CTTGTTATACTGGACGACGAATGGAATCTTGTCGATGTCGTAACCCTGTTCGGCCAGATTCACGCGGAGGTTGTCCATGCTCTCTACGTTCGCCTCCATGCGCTCGACCTGGGAATCCGCAACAAATACTACGCCGTCCACACCCTTTAAGATAAGCTTCCGAGAGGCGTCATAGAAAACCTGGCCGGGGACGGTATAGAGATGGAAACGCGTCTTGAAGCCGCGAATCTCGCCCAGGGCCAGGGGCAGGAAGTCGAAGAAGAGCGTCCGCTCCGTCTCCGTGGCAAGCGAAATCATCTTGCCCTTCGCCTCAGGGTTAGTCTTCTTGTAGATGTAATGGAGATTCGTCGTCTTGCCGCAGAGGCCCGGGCCGTAGTAGACGAGCTTTACGTTTATTTCGCGGGAGGAGTAGTTGATAAATGACATTTATTAACCGTCAGGACTGGCGGGGCATAAAATCGCCCCCTTGTGGATATATATGTAATGGATATACCAAATGCAAACCCGCCCTCATGCACTATCCGAACAGATTGTCTATGTCTTCGTCCGTTATCTCCGCGAACGGAGAGACGCTGACCTTGCCTTGGGCGCCTTCCTTCCCGGATTTTTCGTCAACGGACTGGAATATCTTCGCAAGCGCTTCGGAGCTCTTCTTTACCCTCAGCCTTACAAGCCCAAGGGAGCTTCGCTGGTCGAATATCACGACGAGGATGACACGCTGGTCGATTATGGATATGTGAATATTGTCTTTCTCGCCTTCGTGGAATAGCACAGAGAACTCTTTCTCGCCAAGGAGTTTGGCCATGCCGCCCGTTGCGGCTATGTTCCCCGCCGTAAGCGAGGCAAGCGATGTGGTGTCAAGCCCCCGGACCTCTCCGGCGGAAGCAATGAGCTGACCGTTCTTGTCCACCAGAAAGACGACTCTTGCGTTTGCCTGGGCCTGGAGGCGCTGAAGCTCCTGGTCTACAGAGCCGAACTCTTCCTCGAACATTATAAGGTCTGAACCCGGCATTACCGCTCCTTTTTATTAATAAACGACATTTAACCCTACCACAAAACCACCCGGCAATTCAAGGAAAATCTTATTAATTTCAATACACTTGACTTTGGGACGCGGCTGGTATGCCAATAACGCAGGATGAATTGGTCAATTGCAAAAAATAAAAGCGGATCCTCAGGCGACTGCTACAGTTATGGCGGGCTGCGAGCAAAATACCGGTTTCTTCTTTTTACTTTGCCTTCTCATCCTCCTGACGCGGCAATATCAGGTCTTTTAACGTCCAACCATCTAGAGTATCGGACATATTCTCCTCTATCCGGCGGAAGAGTCTGTCCACCTCCGGGATTTCCTCCCTGTTTCGCAGTTTAAAAGAAATGTCCCCTGTGGCCCTGGCCTTTGCTACTATTTCCTTTACGGTTATGCTGCCCGTATCCCTTCCCGGCAGATACCCGGCTCCGTTGCCCGCGGTTTCGTAGATAAGCTTATCGCCTTCGAGGGCCGATACCGCCTCCAGGACAATGTCCGACGGCAGGCCGAGGCATTCCGACAGCGTATCCAGAGTCCAGGGAGGCCTGTTAAAAGAAAAATTATAGCCTATGAGATACATCACGATTATGGCAAGCCTTTCCCTGGCGTTACCGCCCATCGCGCCGGTAGGCACACCTCTTTTGCCTGCGAAACGCGGATACTGATAAAAAAACGAGACGTAGCCGCCGATGAGGAATATCAGCCAACTCCAGTAAAGCCACATCATGAAGAGCAGGAGTATTGCAAACCCGGCATATACGGCGGAATAGCTTTTCGAGGACGCTATGAACGTGGCGAACGCCCAGCCTGTAACCTCCCATACCACGCCGGCGAATATCCCGCCCGCAAGTGCGGACTTGAATTTCACTTTCGTGTTGGGCATCAGGATATAAATTATAGTGAACGCAACGCACGTCGTAACATACGGGAGGAGATGGCCTATAAATATGTATGCCTGCCCGAGCGCGCCTATGGAGGCAATCCTCTGGACAATGGCGTTACTCTGTATAGCGGCGGTAAGCCCCATTGCGGAGAACATTAGTATGGGCCCGACGAGCAGTACGCTCAGGTAATCACTGAACCTTCTTGAAAAACTCCTGGGCTTTTTAACGCGCCAGATGTAGTTCAGCGCCTCTTCGATCTTGTATAAGACGCCTATCATGGAGTAGAAAAGCAGGGAAAGCCCTACGGAACTGAGCACCCCGATCTTTATCCTGTCGATATATCCGATTATATTCCGGACAATTACTGCGCCCTGCGGCCCCAGGGGCTTTACAAAATTAAGAAGAAGCGGCTCGGCCTGGTCATGCACTCCGAATGCCCGCAGGACGGAGAAGCTCACCGCCAAAAGCGGGACCATGGAAAGGAGTGTGGTATATACAAGGCTCATCGTCCTTAGCTGAATCTGGAAGTCCCGGTATGCCCCAACGGTAGAATAAACAAGCCTCCATGCAGACGCGAGGTAAGCCTCGTGCCTCTTAAGGCTGGCCGGGTCTTTTGTCCAGACTTCTTCCGAAAGGAAGCGACGGACATCCCTTATCTTTTCGGTCGCTCTCAACATCCCTCCATAATAAAACATAGCAGAGCGCAGAAATTTTGTCAGCATGTCATGTCGTGTTTTATGATAATATAAACCAATGAAAAAACACACGGTTATTTTCGAACCTGCCGGGAAAACAACCGAGGTAAACGACGGCGTGACGCTCCTTGAAGCGGCGGCCAGGGCGGGCGCCGGTCTCGACAGCATCTGCGGCGGGAGCGGTATCTGCGGCAAGTGCAGGGTCGTTGTGAAGGACGGGATGCCCGCCTTAAGCGCGCCTTCCGATACCGAAAAAAAATTCATCAGACCGGAAGAAGGCCCGGTGCGGCTCGCATGCGAGAGCCTCATATACGGAGATGTAACCGTTCACGTTCCGCCGGCGGCCATGATTTCGAGAAAGGCTACGCGGAAAGTATCTGCAAACCTCAACCCTGCCGTTAAAAAATACTCCGTAAAAATTAACCCGCCATCGATGCAGGACATGGGCCAGGGTGACAGGGAGCGCCTTTTGGATGCACTCCGGGCACAGCACGGGCTCTCCGGATTGTCTCTGGACTTTAACATCCTGAAGGGCCTTCAGAAAACTCTGCGGGATAGCCTGTGGGAAGTCACGGCATCGGTATGGATGGGGAGGGAGATAATCAGGCTTGAGCCTTCCGTCTCCGGGACTGCTTACGGGCTTGCCGTGGACATAGGCACAACAACCGTCGCGGCATATCTCTGCGACTTAGTCTCCGGCAATATTCTGGACACCTTTTCCGCGACGAACCCGCAGGCCTCTCACGGCGAAGACGTCATGTCCCGGATAACTTTCGCCATGACAAACTCCGATGGTCTTTCCGTCATGCAGGGCGAGATACGGGAGTGCTTAAACGGAATAATCAAGGAGACCGGCCTTTCGCCCGAAGACATCATGGATATGACGGTAGTATGCAACACGGTCATGCATCATATCCTCCTGGGCATAGACCCGGCAGGCATAGGAGCCGCTCCGTTCGTGCAATCCGTCCGGCGTTCGCTTTACGTAAAGGCGCGTGAACTTGGGATAAATATAAACGGCTCGTCTTACATACACGTCCTTCCGACAGCCTCGGGTTTTATAGGGGCGGACAGCGCTGGCGTCCTTATAGCGCTCAGGCCGTATAACCAGGACAAGAAGGTATTGATAATAGACGTGGGCACAAACGGAGAGATACTGATAGGAGACAGAAACGGCGTATATTCCGCCTCCTGCGCCACGGGCCCGGCCTTCGAAGGAGAGAGAATTAAATACGGTATGCGGGCCTTCGCGGGCGCCATAGAGCGCGTATGGATAGACGCCGAGACAAAGGAGCCGTCGCTTGAGATAATCGGAAACGTCCGGGCCAGGGGCATATGCGGCTCCGGGATTATCGACGCCGTGGCAGGGCTTTACAGGGCCGGTATAATCGACAAATCCGGGCGGCTGCGGCTGGAGCCGCTTCGGGCGAATGGCCTGCCGCATACGGAAAGATTAAGGCTGGATGCCGAAGGCAGGCCCGAATTCGTCCTAGCGTGGAAGGAGCAGACGGAGACCGGCACGGATATAACCATTACCCAGGCGGATGTCCGGGCAGTTCAGCTCGCCAAGGCGGCGCTTTATGCCGGAACAAAGCTCCTGATGCGGAGGATGGGTATAGAGAAAATAGATAGGATAATCCTTGCGGGCGCGTTCGGAAGCTACATAAACAAGAAATCGGCCCTTGTTATCGGGATGCTCCCGGAGTGCGCCCCGGAGGATATTTCCGCGGCTGGCAACGCGGCGGGAGAGGGCGCCGTCCTGGCCCTTCTGGATACGGAGAAACGGGAAGAAGCCGAAAGAGAGGTCTTAAAACTACGGCACCTGGAAATTTCTATAGACCCGGATTTCCAGGAGGAATTCCTGTCTGCCATGGACATACCGCACAGGTAAGCTACCTTCCCACGAGGCTGTAAATAAGCGTGACCAGCACGACCAGCGTAAAGAAGCTGTACATCCAGTCCCTGTCCCTTAAGAAAATCGCAAACGAAAAGGCCACCCGCGCTATAGGCGTGGCGATAAGGACTATAAAACCGGCCTGTATGATGCCCCGGCTCTCAAGCGACCATGCGAGCCTGAAAATCCCGTCTATGCGTCTGAGGCTCGAAGGCTCTCCCCGGAATACATCGTAACTCTGGTGAAAAGCTCCATATTTGGCAAGATAGGATATGCCGCCGATTAATACTATTGCGGCGGCTGAGGCGACGCCGGTAATCAGAAGCGCTCCGAGAAGATCCTGCGTCCTGCTTTTCCTATTTTCGCCATCAGTGCTCATTTCACGCCGCCCGTAACACCGTTATATATCATCTCCAGCGCCATAACGGCGATGATTACACTGAATAGAGTCCGCAATTTGACGGGTTTCGTCTTAACCAGGGCCCTGGCGCCAACCCCGGAACCGAGGAGCACCCCAAGCATAACGGGCATTGCGAGGCCGGGGTCGATATACCCAAGGTGCAGGTATGCCCCGGCGCTTGCGGCGGCGGTAACGCCTATCATAAAGTTGCTCGTGGTGGTGGAAACCTTGAACGGGAGCTTCATTGCTCGGTCCATCGCCAATACTTTTACCGCCCCGGAGCCTATTCCAAGCAGGCCCGACAGCCCGCCCGCAACGAACATTATCCCGAAACCCGCCGGTACATTGCCGACATGATAGCTGATGCGCCCCTCGGACGAGGGGTAGTCCGACTCCATTCTTAGCTTTGCGGCGACGACTCCGGATTTTTCCGCCCCAGTTCGCCTCGGCGGATGCCTGGATAAAAATGCGGAGTAAATCAGGACAATCCCGAAAATTATGCTGATAGCTGCCGTCGGAATCCTCGACGCGACGAATGCCCCCAAAAGCGCCCCGAATGTCGTGGCTATCTCAAGGAACATCGCCACCCGTATATTGGTATATCCCTCCCGGACATATGCGGCGGCAGCCCCGGAAGAAGTCGCTATTATCGAAACAAGCGAGGCCCCCACGGCGTAGCGTATGTTCACTCCTAAGGCGAGCGTCAGCATGGGGACGATTATTACCCCGCCCCCAAGGCCGGTCATCGCGCCGAAAAAGCCCGCGAGCAGCGACCCGGCAAATACCAGAAGCGTCATGTAAAGCGCGGTCAAGGTTCCTCTTTAGTAGCCCCACCAGGGCCCATAGCCCCAGTCCGGCCCGTAACCCCAGTATGGACCGTACCAGCCAACGTAGGGATAATATGGGTAGTAAGGATACGGATAGTAATATCTCTGCCTTTTCCAGAGCGTAATCTGCCGTATCTGTATGACAGGATAAATATAGGCACGTCTGTTTCCCCGGTTTATTACGCTCTTTGAACCGACGATTACGCCCGCAACGGTAACCCTTTTGCCCTTCCGGTATACCAGGGGGTCCATATAAGACCTTGTCCCGGCTATGAAACGGCCACGTGAATATTCTATAGGCATGGGTTTTTCCCCGTAGTGGAGCGGCGTCTCGAGGATGTATATCTCGCTCCCCTTGTCGTCGTTGACGGTCTTTATAACCATGCCGCCCCATATAACCATGTCGCCTTTGTATGCCTCTGGATTTTTATATACCTCCTCGAAGGTCAGGCCCGGCTTCGCTTCCCGACGGTATCTCTGGGCAATGGGATACGCGCATGAGGCCAAGGTTACGGAAAAAATACCAAAAAAAATATATATCCTCAATTTTTTCATGAACATGGCTCACCCCTTTTTTAACCTGAACGGCCAGAGTGCTTTGTCTGTAAGTTTAATACGGATTTCCCATGCTGTAAAACCGCCTTAAGCATCGGGGACAAAAAAAGAGGACTGCCGAAATGGCAGCCCTCTTGCAACAAGGCGTAAAGCAGGCGCTATTTTCTACTCCCCGACAAGCTCTCTTGCCGCCGCGGCGGCCTCGGCGTCTATTGCCTCGCTCTTCCTCATGGCCGACAGGACGGTGGAGGCGATGGTCAGCACCAGAAGCGTGCCCATGACTATCATGAAGCCGTGTATGAATGCGCTGTCCTTGACGGCAAGCGGTATGCTTGGATCCCTGAACACGTGCTGGACGTTGGGATAACCCTGCCCGGCCAGACTGCTCCTCTCGAGCTTGGTAAACACAAGGCCGGAGATATCCACGCCAAATATCAGCCCAAGCGACCTCATCATGTTCAGAAGGCCGCCAGCCAGCCCGAGCTTGTCCTTCGGCGCTGCACCCATGATGGCGCTGTTGTTTGGCGGGGTGAACATGCCCATGCCCACGCCAAGCAGTATAAGTTCGCCTATCAGGACAAAACTGCTGACCTGCGCACCAAGGAACATGAAGGCGAAGCAGGCGGCTGAAGCGAGGAGCATACCGCCGGTCGTCATCATCCTCGCTCCGTGTTTGTCGGCGATATGGCCGGCGACCGGGGCCACAAAGGCCATTGCAAGCGAGATCGGAGTTAAGAGACTGCCGGACTTGGCCGGACTGTAATTGAGCACGTTTTCGAAATAAAACGGCATCAAAAAGAGCACCCCGAACATGACGTAATATGAGAGCATGCCGGTCATGTTCCCGACGGTGAATGTCCAGTTCTTGAAGAGCCTCAAGTCTATCATCGGCGATTCCACCTTGAGCTCCGTGAACACGAATGCGGGCAGAAGAACGCAGGCACCTATGAAGTAGCCGAGAACGGTCGTGGAGGTCCAGCCGAGCTTCCCGACATTATTGAACGCCAGGACGAGAAACGCGAGGCCCGAGGCGAAAAGCGCCGTGCCGAGGTAATCGATTTTTTCCTTCTTACCTTTCTGCTCCTGCCTGGGAAGGATGAGAAGGCCGGCCATCGTGCCGACGATGCCAATCGGGACGTTAATGAAGAACACCGCGCGCCAGCCGACGGTCGAAATGAGGATGCCGCCGACAAAAGGCCCTATCGCCATCGCTATGGCCTGGACGGCGCCCTGTATACCTATGGCCTTACCCCTCTCGTTGCCCGGGAAGGCCTGCGTGATTATGGCTACGGAGTTGGCCTGAAGAAGGCCCGCGCCGACTGCCTGGAGAATACGCGCCAGGATTATGAACATGGCCGACGTAGCCGCTCCGCAGAATATGGAACCGATTGTGAAGATTACAAAACCGGTATTATAGAGCTTCGAGCGGCCCATCATGTCCGCTAGCCTGCCGAAGAACGGCAGGAAGACAGTGAGCGTAAGCATGTAGGCCATTGCCACCCATTCTATTGTAGCCATGGAGGTGTTGAAGTCGGTCTTCAGGGTCGGCATGGCGACGTTAACGATGCTGACGTCCAGGGCGGACATTGTGGCGCCGATTAAGACGTTGACAAGTATAAACCATTTCCAGGTCGGCTTCGAAGAAAAGTAAGGATGAGGAAACTGCATTAATTTACCCATTTTTAAAACATCTCCCTTAAAAAAATAATCGCGGTCATTATACGCTGAATGAGCCAAAAAGTCTTTTGGCGCCTCAAGTTACCGTGCAAATCCTGCCACTTTAAGTATAAACGCCTCCTTTCCGGCATCCCAGGCGGGAATGCGAATAAAAACGGGCCCTTAGTTATGCAGGGGCCCGCCTTAAGCTCAATTTTCATTCATTGCAAAGCCTTGTAAGCCCCAGGTGGGTATTAAATCAGCTATGCAGAATAACACCTTGAACTTCCATAGTCAACCGTTTTTTTAAAACGGTTTTTACACCGTAATATCCGTCATTTTATGACCTCCGGAACCCCACGCCGGGAGCATCGAAACCGGCCCCTGCCGCCATGAAAATGCGCCTGATCGATACCGGGGAATTCCGCCTGAGATGCCTGGCGATTCTTTAATTGATTTGACATGGCGCCCTGTTTCGTGTATACATATTCATATCCTATAATATGTTAATATCACACAAGGAGGGCGCATCAATGGACGGCCTTAGAGATATCGCCGAGCTTCTGAAAATTGTCGCGCACCCGGCCAGGCTCGAAATCCTGCAAAAGCTCGAGGCCGAGGTCCTCTGCGTAACCGACATAGAGGAGATTCTCGGCGTCGGGCAGTCCAACGTCTCGCAGCATCTCTCAATCCTCAGACGCTCCGGACTGGTGGATTATTACGTCGACGGGAAGCTTAGGTGCTATTTCCTTAAGGACCCGCGCGTAATCGACATACTCGTATTGCTGAAGAAGAAATACGACGAACCTTTGCCCGCGCCGACCTGCTGTCCGACAAGGCCGGGCGCGCAGGCAAACCGGGCGGCGTCCCCGGAAACGCATATTATTGCAAACCAATAAAGGAGTTTTGTATGTCTGATTGCTGCTGTTCTCCGGCGGGCAACGATGGGACGGCCAAAGACAGATGCTTCGTCTGCGGCGGAAAGATCGTATATTTTCAGGAGCCGAGGGAATTCACGTGCGGCTCCTGCGGAAAGGTGGAGCAGGGCTATGTTTCATGTGAGACGGGCCATTACATCTGCGACACGTGCCACAAGGCCGGGGCCTTCGAAACGATAAAGGAAATGGCGCTGCTGGCAAAGTCCAAAGACCCGTTCGCCACGGCAGAGGCGATGATGGACAGCCCCGCGATACCAATGACAGGCTGCGAGCACGCATTTATTACCGCCGGGGCCTTCATGTCCGCTTTCAGGAATGAAGGAAGCCTTAAGGTAACGGACGAACAGGTAATCGACGCCATGCGGCGTGCGGATACCATATCCAAGGCCGCGTATTGCGGACTCGCCGGGACGTGCGGGATAGCGTCGGGACTTGCCGCAAGCTTCAGCGTAATTCTCGGCTCAAGCTGCGATAAGGACAGGGAATACAGTATGACATTGATGGCGATGGCAAGGGCGACACAGGCCATAGCCGCCGAGGGCGGCCCGTGCTGCGACAAGGATTTCGTGCGCACTGCCCTGACCGTCGGCTGTCAGATGGCCAAGGAGTATTTTAATGTAAAGCTCCCGATGCACAAGGAGAAAATAGTCTGCCATCACTTCAAGCGCGGCAATCACTGCCACGGATCGAGGTGCGCGTATTTCCCTAAGACAAAGGAAGAGGCTCAGGCGGCGAACGTAATCGGCCTTAAGCTTAAGGCCGTGTCCGTTTCGTTTCCTGACGGCGGAGGATGTTGCGGCGGCAAATAAACCTGGGAGGGGTTATGGGGAGAATAACTTTGTATGTCAACGACCCGATGGGCAGGCGCTGCATGATGAACGTGGAGGCCGCAGAAAAGGCGAAGGAGATACTGGGGGCGGAAGTGGTAATAGTAAAGAAAGGCTCGGACGAATATTACTCGGAAAGAATGCCGCTTCAGTGTCCATCAGTTGCCGTCAACGGCATGGTTATTGTCGAAGACGGCACGATAGAGTACGAACGGCTGGCCGAGATATTAATGGGCGCATAACCAAAGGAGCGCGTACATGGAAATATCGTTTCTGCTGACGCTCGTCCTCCTGGGTCTGGGCGGCGGATTCCTCTCCGGGCTTCTGGGTCTTGGCGGGGCGATATTTATGATACCGCTCCTGCTTTATATACCGCCTCTGCTGGGCATGGGGCATCTGGACATGAAGCATGTATCGGCAATAAGCATGGTGCAGGTGCTCACGGCGTCTGTCTCCGGGCTTGCCGTGCATCACAAGAACAGACTGGTCAGCAAGTCCCTGCTTTTGTATATCGGTGTCTTCGGGGCGGTGGGCAATCTCGTCGGCGCGGTGTATTCAAAACACGCAAAAAGCGAGTTACTCCTTGCCGTTTTCGCCACGCTTGCGCTCATATCGGCGGTCGTGATGTTCGTGCCGAAACGCGAACAGGGAGAAAATCTAAAGCCGGACGAGATAAAATACAACAAACCTCTTGCGGCAATCATAAGCCTCGCCATCGGCGGCTTCAGCGGGATGGTCGGCGCGGGCGGGGCGTTCATGTTCATACCCGTAATGATATATCTCCTCAATATCCCGACACGCATAACGATAGGCAGTATGCTGGGCATAGTCTTCATGAGTGCCGTCATGGGCACGATCGGGAAGATCAGCACGGGCCAGGTGATATGGCCCTACGCCATTGCGCTCGTGGCGGGCGCGGTGCCAGGCGCGCAGATAGGCGGGCGGATAAGCAAGAGGGTAAATACAAAGAACCTGCGCTACGCCATCGCGGTCATTATCGTAATCACCGGCCTTCAGATGTGGCGCCAGGTGCTGACCGGGCGTTAGCCCGGGCAAATGCCGGGATTTTTTTCTGCATTTCCGCTTTCTATTTATGTTATATTTTACAGATGCCGAACATCTCAAGGACGGCGGCAATTGTTATCGCCGCTTTCGCCTTCTTCGCCGGATGTGCAACATATTCGCCAAAACCGCTCCTGCCCGAAAAGACAGCCCGGCAATTTGAAGACCGTTCCCTTGGCCGCCCGTCGCTTGAAAAATTCATCGAAAAAAACCTCAAAAAACATATAACCCCCTGGCCGCCCGCGAAATGGGACATAAACACCCTTTCTCTCGCGGCATTTTATTATAACCCCGGCCTCGACACCGTGCGCTGGAGGCTACAGGAGACCCGCGCCTCTGTCATAACCGCCGGAGAGCGCCCAAACCCCTCGCTCAGCGTTTCGCCGGAATATGTAACAAATCTCTCTCCAGACTCGGAGCCCTGGATACTCGGCTTCTCTTTCGACATTCCAATCGAGACCGCCGGGAAGCGCGGCTACCGCATCGCCGAGGCGAAAGGCAATACGCTGGCGGCGCGCTATGCCTTGGCGGAAGCGGCGTGGAAGGTGCGGAGCGCTCTCAGGGGCGCGATGCTCGATTATTTTGCCTCAACAGGGAAGTACAATATACTTCTGGAACAGGTGCGGATTGACCGGGAGGCGCTCTCCGTCCTTAAGGCGCGGCTTGCCGCCGGGGAGGTTTCGGAGCCGGACGTCACGCGGGCGTCCGTGGATTACGACCGCACGTTCCTGCTTGCCGGCGAGGAAAAATCCCGGCTTATAAATACACGCTCGAATATCGCCTCCGCTATTGGCGTCCCCGTGAAGGCCCTTACAGGCATCAGGTTTTCGTTAGGCATTTTCAGGGCTCCGCCGCCGCTCGAAAGTTTCTCTCTTCCGGGACTTCGGCAAAAGGCCCTGACAAACCGCCCGGATATACTTGAGGCGCTGGCACAATATGAGGCGAGCCAGTCGCACCTTCAGTTGGAAATTGCAAAACAATACCCGGATGTACACATAGGCCCCGGCTATCAATACGATCAGGGGCAGAACAAGTGGGGACTGGGGATTTCTCTGGAACTGCCCGTGCTGAACCATAACCAGGGGCCGATTGCCCAGGCCGAGGCCGCGCGCGCGCGGCGGGCCGCGCACTTCAGGGCCATCCAGGACGGGATAATAACAGACATTGAGCGGGCTGTCGCCGGGTACGGCTCATCGCTTGAGAGGTTAAAGACGGCAGATGAGCTTGTCCTGGAAAAGGGGAAGTCTCTTTCCTCGCTTGAGTCCATGTTCAATGTGGGCGAGACCGATCGTCTCGCCTTGCTTGGCGGTGAGATAGAATACGAAAACGCGCGTCTTCTGCGGCTGGAAAGTCTCGTAAATGCGGACAGGGCGCTGGGGCTTCTTGAAGACGCCCTGGAGGAACCGGCTTCGGATAGCAGACCGGAGAATATGCCATGACAAAAAGAAGCAAGTCAGTAACAGCACTGTTAATATTCATCGCCCTTGCCGCACTTCTCGTCTGGCGTTTCCTTCCGTCAGGCGGCAGGGAAGAAGAACCGGAAACGTCCGCAATTCCCACGGTGGCCCAGGCGGGCACTGTATCCTTAAGCCAGGATATGCGGAAAAGCGCCGGTATAAAGGCAGAGACTCCAAAACCATACGTATACAGGGAACAGACCCATGCCTACGTAACCGTGCTCGACACGGGAGATCTGGTAGACCTGAGGAAAAATTATCTAAATGCCGTGGCAGAATCTGAAAAGGCTGGTGCCGCCCTCGAAGCCTCGCGCGGAGAATACAAGCGGATAAAGAAACTCTACGGGGATAAGAACGTGTCCCTCAGGGAATACCAGGCCGCAGAGGCGGCCTTCCGCGCGGACAGGGCCGACCTTGCGCTTGCGAAAGGGAATTTACAGGCGATAAAGATGAGCGCGAACCAAAGACTGGGAAGCGTGCTCGCGGGCGGGGCATGGAACAATACAAAGCCGTTTTTAAGGCTGGAGACGCGCCGCGACGTGCTTTTGCAGGTAACCCTGCCACAGGGCTACACCGCCAATTCGCCGCCGGCTGGACTCAGGATTATTACGCCTTCGGGCGGGGCCGTACCGGCAAGGTTTATCTCCCCTGCCACCAGCACCAACCCTCAAATACAGGGAATGAGCTTTTTATATGCAGCGCCGGCAATGGCCGGTCTTCTCCCCGGCATTAATGCGTCCGCCGTGTTTCCGACGGGCACGCCGGCAAGCGGTCTTCTTATACCCGCCTCCGCAGTAGTATGGTGGCAGGGGCGAGCCTGGGCATATGTCGAAACCGGGGTCGATATCTTTACGCGCCGCAAGGTCTCCACGGACAATCCCGTTAGCGGCGGGTGGTTTGTATCGGGCGGCTTTTCTGAGGCGGACAAAATTGTCATAAAGGGCGCCGAGACGCTTCTCTCGCAGGAGTTCCTCGTAAAGCCCTCGGGCGGCAAAGGGGAAGACGAGGATTAATGCTGAGTTCAATCGTCGGATTCTCAATACGGCGCAGGTGGGTGGTTATTGCGCTTTCATGCCTGCTACTGGGCTATGGCCTCTATACCCTCGAACGCGCGAGGTATGACGTCTTCCCGGAGTTCGCCCCGCCGACGGTTACTATACAGACGGAAAGCCCCGGCCTGTCTGCGGAACAGGTGGAACTGCTCGTTACCCAGCCTGTCGAAACGGCTGTAAGCGGCATACTCGGAGTAAAGACGGTGCGCTCCAGTTCCATACAGGGCCTCTCCGTAATCACGGTCGTATTCAGGTCCGGAAGCAATATACTGAAGGACAGGCAGTTTGTATCCGAACGGCTTTCCACCACCCTTGCCAGCCTCCCGCGCGAGGCAAGAAATCCCGTAATTGTCCCGCTCACATCTTCCACAAGCATAGTGATGGTCATAGGATTGACGTCCGGGAAGCTCTCGCTGATGGACTTAAGGACAGCGGCCCTGTGGACGGTAAGCCAGAGACTCATGGCGGTGCCCGGGGTCTCGAAGGTCGTCGTTCACGGTGGCGAAGAGCGGCAGTTTCAGGTGCAGGTAATCCCCCGGCGGCTCATGAAATACGGCATCTCTCTAAGCGATGTCCTGGCCGCCGCTCGCAATGCCACAGCTATTAAGGGGGCAGGATTTGCAGATACGGCAAACCAGCGCATAATCCTGAGAACCGGGGGCGCGCCGGTAACGGCTGCGGGCATAGGCGATACTGTCCTGGCTTTTCACGGCGGAGCGCCGCTACGGCTAAGGGATGTAGCGCATGTCGTCGCGGCGCCTGCGCCACCCACCGGAATGGCTAGCGTGATGGGGCGGCCAGGTGTGCAGTTACTCGTTTCCGAGCAATACGGCGCAAACACGCTTCGGGTTACCAGCGGGATAGAGAAGGCCCTCTCCGAGCTTAAACCCGCGCTGGATTCGGACGGAATAATCGTGAGGACTGTTTTTCGTCCCGCGAGCTTCGTAGACACGGCCCTTCATAATCTTAAAACCTCTCTTATGATTGGCGCAGTCCTCGCCGTAATCGTCCTTTTCCTTTTTCTCTTCAATCTCCGGGCGGCGGTAATCTCCTGCACGGCGATACCTCTTTCTCTTCTCGCTGGCGCGATAGTTCTAGACAGGTTCGGCTTCGGGCTGAACCTTATGACCATAGGCGGCCTGGCCATCGCTATCGGCGAGGTTGTTGACGACGCCGTAATAGACGTCGAAAACATCATGAGACGGCTTATCGAGAACCGCAGCCTTGAGAATCCGCGCCCGGCCTGGCAGGTTGTAAAGGGCGCGTCGCTCGAGGTGCGGAGCGCAGTGGTATACGCCACATTCGCGGTCATGCTCGTATTCGTGCCGATACTCACCATGTCGGGCGTGGCCGGGCGCCTCTTCAGGCCGCTTGGCGTCGCATATATACTCGCCGTGCTGGCGTCGCTCTCAGTGGCGCTCATGGTCGTCCCCGCGCTTTCATATCTGCTGCTGCGGCATAGCCATAGGGAGAATGAGCCGCCCGTCGTAGCGTGGCTGAAGAGAAGATACAGATCCGTCCTCGAAGGCGTGGAGAGGCATTTCGCGGCAACGATTATCTCTGCGGCTGCCATCACGCTTGTCGGGCTTGCGCTCGTGTTTTTACTTGGCGGCACGTTCCTGCCGCGTCTGCACGAAGGGCATTTCATAGTCCACATGAATATGCTCCCCGGCTCCTCTCTCGAGGAATCTATGCGACTTGGGCGGCGCGTAACGGATGAGCTTCTAAATATCCCGTATGTAAAGACTGTCGCCCAGAGAGCGGGCCGCGCCCCCGAAGAAGACGACATACACGGCACGCACCAGAGCGAGATGGAAGTGGACTTGAAACGCTTAAACGGAAGCGACATAGAAAAGGCCAGGGCCGAAATTGAGGATACCCTTAAAAAATTCCCCGGCGCAAATTTCGAAGTTGACACATTCCTGACCGAGCGCATAGGCGAGACCATATCCGGCTATGTCGCCCCTGTCGTCATAAACATATACGGGAAAAATCTCGGAGACTTAGACATTGCGGCAGGGCGGGTAGCCTCTGTTCTTAATAGTGTCCGGGGCGCGTCCGGCGTACAGGTGCAGTCCGTGCCGGGTATGCCTGAGATGTTAATAAACCTAAACAAGGACAGTCTCGCCAGATGGGGCTTCGACCCGGTAAGCGTCATGGACGCGGTGCGGACATGCTACCAGGGGACTGTCGTCGGCAGGGTTTACGAGGGTAACAGGAACTTCAACGTCTCGGTAATCCTGCCTGCGAGCGAAAGAAGAAATACGTCCTCTGTCGGCAGACTTATACTGAAAAGCCCCTCCGGGGCATACGTAAGGCTCGACCAGCTCGCGGATATACGCCAGGTCCCCGGGCGATATATCGTGCTGCACCAGGGGGCGAGAAGGGTGCAGACGGTTACATGCAGTGTAAGCGGGCGGGACTTGAATTCGTTCGTAAAAAAGGCGGAAAGCCGGATAAAAGCAGAGGTACAGCTACCTGCGGGAAGCTATTTTGAATTTACCGGCGCTGCCCAGGCGGAAGCAAGGTCCCGGCGGGATTTGATAATTCACTCTCTAATGGCCGGCTTTGGAATATTCCTGCTTCTTTCGATAGTCACGGGTTTCAGGAACCTGCTGCTACTCGTATTGAACCTGCCCTTCGCGCTCGTTGGCGGCGTTATTGCGGTGCTTATCTCCGGAGGCGAACTCTCGCTCGGCTCCATGGTAGGCTTTGTAACCCTTTTCGGCATAACGCTTCGAAACTCGATAATGCTCATCTCGCACTACGAACATTTGGTAGACGTCGAGGACATGAAGTGGGGGGCAGAAACGTGCCTGAAAGGAGCGTCCGAAAGGCTGGCTCCAATACTCATGACGGCTCTCGTGACCGCCCTTGGGCTTTTGCCCCTCGCACTCGGCAGCAATGCGCCGGGCCGGGAGATAGAAGGCCCGTTAGCGGTCGTTATACTCGGCGGACTTTTCACCTCCACCGCGCTTAACCTTCTGCTCCTTCCCGCGCTTGCACTGCGATACGGCAGGTTCGGCCTGGGTCGAAAAGATATAACCCTCGAATAAACTCATTGCGTATTGAATCATGACGTAAAGTTCCCGCTTGACAATTGGAGTATAATATGTAATCATTACAATATAACAATTAAAGCAGATTAAACAAATTGAAAATCCTGGAAAATATAGAAAAGAAAATAAAGATGACGCCGCAGCGGGCGGCAATACTGAAGTATCTGGAGGGCAATACGTCTCACCCGTCCGCCGAGGATATATTCGAGTCCGTCCGAAAAAAATATCCCATGATTTCCTTTACTACCGTATATAACACGCTACAGACGCTTAAAGACCTGGACCGCGTCCGGGAGCTGAACATCGACGACGAAAGGAAGCGTTACGACCCGAATGTAAACCTTCACCATCACCTCATTTGCAATAACTGCAAAAAAATAGTGGACATCTTTATAGATTTCCCGCTCGATATTTCTGAAGAAGAAGCGCAGGGGTATACGATAAGCTGTCGGCACGTGGAATTCTACGGGCTGTGCCCTAAATGCAGGAAGACCAAAAACAAGGGACAGGGGAACAGAAACAGGGATTAACAAATCAACTTATAAAAGGAGACGCTATGGAGATTATCAACGAACACAAGATAGGGTTTGCCAAGGGAACGGTTGTCGAAGAAGACGTGGCCATGAATTTCAAGGGCGAGACTACGGAAGTAGGTCTTTATCTCGCCATGGCCCGCGCGGCGCAGAGGGAGGGCTATCCGGAGGTCGCCGGAACGCTGAAAACGATAGCCTGGGAAGAGGCGATGCACGCGGCCCAGTTCGCAGAAATGAACGGGCTCGTTTCCGAGAGCACAAAAGAGAACATAGAACGTATGATAAAGGGCGAGATAGGCGCGAACAACGGAAAGAAGGCTGCGGCGAAAAAAGCAAAGGAAAACGATATAGACCCCGCGCACGACTTTTTCGACGAGTCCTCGCGCGACGAGGCGCGCCACGCCCGTATGCTCCAGGGTCTTCTGAGCAGGTATTTTAAATAGGATATATTTAAACGGGGAGTAAAGTCCATCCGAGCCGTAAGCGGCATAGCTCCGATCATCCTGGTTTTTCTGGTACGCCGCTTATGGCTTTTCTTTTTTGCTGGCCGGGGCCTCGTCTTTTTGTTTTTGTAGCCCGGCCATGACTTCTTTTATCCTGGCCTTTACTACCGGGTCACCCGGCGTATAGACTGCAAGTTTTTCGAGGCGTTTTTCTGCCAGCGCAAAGTCTCTTCCCGCCTCAGCCGCATTCTCCTTTTTCCATTCATCGCTTATCTTTTCGCGCATTAGTTGCTCATCGTGAGCCGCTTCCCTGTTTGAAGGCTCTATCAAAAGTATTCTGAAATAGAAGTCCTCCGCGCTTGAAAGGGCCTCCGCGCTTTCGGCCTGTTTCGCCTCCGAAAAGAGTTTTTTGATTTCCTGCGATGATTTTGCGGCAAGTTCCACCGACAATGCTTTCGCCTCGTCCGAGTCCGGGTCAAGCTTCTTTAACGCCGCAAGAGCGTTCTTCGCCCCGGCAAAATCTCCATCCCCAATCAGAGCCTTTACTTCCGAGGATTTTTTTTGAGTCATGGCGTCAAGCAGCGAGGAACTCTTTGCCATTCCTTTTTCCGCATCCCCGTTTGACGGGTCATAAGATGCCGCCTGCCGGTACAGCTTAAGCGCTTCGTAATACCGCCTCCCGTCAAAGGCGGCCCCGGCCTTCTTTACGGCCTCCACGGCGGCCAGCTTCACGGATGCCTTAAGCTGTGCGCCTGCTTTCGCCATACCGGGCTTCGATGCAAGCGCCTCCCTGAACTCAGAGACCGCGTCGCCGTAGCGCTCAAGCGCCATGAAGTCCCGTCCGCGATAAAAATGGGTCTCAGGGTCGTACGGCTTAAGGCCCAGGGCCTCTCCGAACATCTCCGCCGCCGAGCTGGACTTGCCTCTGTTCTGGAAGTCGATGCCCATACCGTAGAATTTCCTGAAATATATTTTTCTGGTTTTCGGGTCGTTCTTTCCCGCGGCGATGACTTTATCGAAAAACCTGGAGGCGGCGGCGTAACCGTTTACTTTGTAGTTTATAAGCCCGATATAATACAGCGCGTCTATGTTGGCGGGGTCTACGGAAAGTGCCTTGCCGAACTCCCCCTGGGCTTCGATGTTCAAGTCTTGTTTGTAATAAGCGATTCCTTCGGCATTGTATATCCGCGCCTCGGCATTGTCGTCCCCCTTCTCAAGCCTTGCCGCAATCGAAAGTTCGTGTAGCGCGCGGGCGTAATCGGCATTTCTGATAAGAGCGAGACCTGCATGATAACGCGCGTCTCCGTTGTCCGGAGAGATTTTCAGAGTATGGGCAAAGGCAGCCACCTCAAATAAAAAGGCAGCCATGGCCGAAAAGACAATTGTATATACCAGGCGTCTTTGCAAATTTCTCATATATCGAAAATCCCAGCCGTCTTCTTGAGCTCCTCCGGCTTCAAAACCACTATATTCTTGCCTTCCGAGGTAATCAGTCCGTCGGATTTAAACTCGGAAAGTATCCTTATGACCGTCTCCTGCGCTACTCCGGCCATCTCCGATATTTCCTGCCGCGAGAGCGTAAACTCAGGCCCGCGTCCCTCTGCGCGCGAGATGAAGAGCGTCATCAGGAGCGTCGCCACGCGCTCGCGCGCGTCCTTCAATCCGAGGTCGCGGATGCGCTCCTGCGCGTTCTGAAGTTCCCTGTTCATTTTCTTGATGAACCGGACGCCGACTTCCGGGCTTTTCTGGAGCAGATCCACCAGATCTTTTTTCCGGATGCAGCAGAGCTCCGTGTCCTGTATGGCCTCGGCGGTGTTGGAATAGTGGTCTTCGTAGAGGGAGTCGAAACCCAGCATGTCACCGGCGGCCAGTATGCTGATTATCAGCTCGCGTCCGTCCGGCAGGGATTTATAGCACTTGACGGTGCCTGAGCGTATAACGTATACCGTCTGGCTCGGCGTGTCCTCGAGGAAGATTACCTTCTTCCGACGAAAGGTCTTGAGGTATATGAGGGCGCCTACTTTCTCCAACTCGCCCATGCCGAGGTCGGAGAAAATCGTCAGGCTCCTCACAATGCAGTTTTTGCAGTCGCAGGCCAATTACCTGATCCTCCTGCACGAATTGGACAGCATCCTTCCGGCCCGTAGCCGAAGCTCGCCGTCTGGAATGTTCGCCGTAGCGGCTTCGACTGCGGCCTTCTCATCTGGAGAAAGCGCGCGTTTTTTTATGGAATGCATCTTTTCCCCGGAAACCGCCTTTTCGGATTTCTCGGAAGTGCGACCGCCAAGGCGGAATTTCAGCTCGCTTACGGCGCCGTCTGCCGACCGGCCCTTAAGCCTGGAATTGATTTTTTCGATAATCTGGGGGGACAGCATGGAAAGCTCGGACATCCAGGCCGGACTGTCAACGGTAATGGTAAGTCTGCCGCTTCTGAGCATATGCGGCCAGGCGCGCTGCGCAATTTTTTCCCCTACCGCGGATGCCCAGTTGCGCTGAATTTGGAGAAGTATATCTCCGTTTCCCAGGCCGCGCGTCTTGAGGACATCCTTCAGAATTTCGCCGACGGGTATAAATTGCCGGGACATATTAAATACCTAATTTAGCCATTGAACTCGCTGCCCGTGGATTCGCTCGGGAAATTCCAAGGCTTGCTCTCTATGCGGCAAAAACTCGGCCTTAAGCCTCTGACAGTTTGCCGCATGGCCGTTCGCTTCGACAAGAATTTCCAACTCGCTCATTCATGTCCGCTCGTTTCAATGGCCTTTATATTTGGTTTAAGTCCGCTATAACCAGGCCCGTCAAGAGCTTCGGATAAAAATAAGTCGATTTCTGAGGCATTATCTCCCTCGCAAGGGCGACCTCCTTCACCTCCCTGACTTTCGTCGGGTTCAGCAGGAAACACATGGCGAACTCCCCGGAAGAAACCCGGTCGATAGCCTTGTCGCTGTCTTTTTCGAACTGCACCGGCTGGGAGGACGAAATCTTTTCCGTGTCTATTCCGAGCACGTTTTCTACAATAAGCGAATGCAGGATTGTGACGTCGAGATTGCAATAGGTTTCGGAGTAGCGATGGTCGTGCAGTCTGGATACTGCATCAAGGTCTTTCAATGTAAGGAGATAATAGCACGGGGCGCTGCCCCAGCAGAAACCGAAAGTCGGTCGACCGGCCCCGTGGGAATCATCCCCGGCCTCAGCAAGGGAGCGCAGGAATTCTGCGCGCGCCTCATCCTCGTTCTCCGGCAGGAAGGGGAATCTTTTTACTTTGAAATAACGCGAGGAGCGCTCAAGCACCTCGTCCAGCGTAAGCTCGCCCGCATCGAGAATCAGCCTGTGCGTGGGAAGTATGGTAAGGCCGTCCTCGTCCATGTTGGACAGGAACACCGGGAAAAAATTAAAGCCCTCGCTGCCCGTCCATGTCCCCGCCTCGGCCCTTCTGAAATCCCGGTAAGCGAGCGCCGTCTCGTAGCGGTGATGCCCGTCGGCTATGAATATTTTCTTATCCGCCATAGCCCTTCGCACGGAGTCTACAACTCCCGCATCCGTCACGGCCCGCAGCCTGTGGCGCGAGCCGTCGTCGTCTATCGCTTCGGAGACGCGACTTCCACGTGCGGCCTTTTCAAGCGCGCTTGCGATTTTTTTCTCCGGGTCGGAATATAGCGCAAAGACCTGGCTCGCGGAGGCGGAAGCCGCCTTTAAAAGCTCGAACCGGTCGGCCTTCGGGCCTTTAAGCGTCCCCTCGTGCGGGAGCACTACGCCCTTTTCCCACTCTTCGAGCCGGAGCAGGCATACAAAGCCGCGCATGGATTTTTTCTCGCCCCGCGGGGTGTCATATTCAATTTCATAGAGGTAAAACGAGGCGTTTTCTTCGCGTTTTACGACCCCGTCTCCAAGCCACCTTCTAAGATTCTTTGCCGCGCGCGTGTACTGGTTATTGCCTTCCGAGTCACCCTCTTCCGGCATCCCGAAATCTATCCGCACGACGTTATGCGGGTCGCGGGCGTACAGCTCGCGCCTGTAAGGCGGCGATATTATATCGTAAGGCGGCGCAACGAGCATTGAAAGCCTGGACGACTCGCTATATCTGACTCCTCGAAAAGGTATTACATCAGCCAAAAGAAATTGCCTCCTGTGATTTCGATTTTTACGCCCCGCCTTCCGCAAAGCTTTTAAGTCTCTTGCTTCTGGACGGGTGCCGAAGCTTCCTGAGGGCCTTGGCCTCGATCTGCCTTATGCGCTCCCTCGTTACGTCGAACTCCTGCCCGACCTCTTCCAATGTATGGTCCGCGGCCTCGCCTATGCCGAAGCGGCGCCTTAAAACCTTCTCCTCCCTTGGCGTAAGTGTCTGGAGAACCCTGCGCACCTGCTCTGAGAGATCGTAGTTTATCGCGGACTCAAGCGGCGAGGGCGAGCGCTTGTCCTCGATAAAATCCCCCAGGTGAGAATCCTCTTCCTCGCCGATGGGCGTCTCTAGGGAGATTGGCTCCTTCGCAATCTTCAGCACCTTGCGCACCTTCTCAAGCGGCAGACCCATCTCGTTCGCTATTTCCTCAGGAGACGGCTCGCGTCCGAGCTCCTGCACAAGATGGCGTGAGGTCCGGATAAGCTTGTTTATTGTTTCAATCATGTGTACCGGTATGCGTATGGTGCGCGCCTGGTCGGCTATCGCGCGCGTAATGGCCTGGCGTATCCACCATGTCGCATACGTCGAGAACTTGTAGCCGCGCTTGTACTCGAACTTGTCCACCGCCTTCATCAGGCCTATATTGCCTTCCTGGATAAGATCCAGGAACTGAAGGCCCCTGTTCGTATATTTCTTCGCTATAGATACGACGAGTCGCAGGTTCGCCTCGACAAGCTCCGTCTTGGCTGTCTTCATGTTGAACTCGCCCTTGTCGAGCGACGATACCGCCGCCCGAAGCTCGTCCGGGGCGACAAGCGTTTCCGAAGTAACGCGCTCCAGTTTCTTTTTCGCGTTCTGATACGACTTCTCCAGTTCGAGGAACTGATCGGCTGTAAGTTTGACCTTTTTCGGGACCCTGACTTTTCCCTTTTCCGGGAGCGGCTTCAGGAATATGTTATGAAGCTCGTCTATAGTCACGCCTGCGCGTCTTGCGCACGCCCGAATATCCCTCTCCGCCTCCATGACAGTCCAGGCGTAATCCCTCAGTTTCTGCGCGACAAGCTCCACCTGCCTGGGGTGCAGGTTTACGAGGTCGAGCTTTTCGGAAAGCTCCTTTTTTATCTGACGGACGGAGCCTTTAAGCCTCTTCTGTTTCGATTCCGAGAGGTTCGGCTTTTTAAGCTCGATTACCTGCGGGATAAGCTTTTCGTAAAGGGCCGTCGCCTCGTCGAGAAGGGTTATCGTCTTCTCCTTTAGCTCTTCCTCGTTTATTTCTTCTATCTCCTCGAACTCTTCTTCGTACGTATGGACGATGTCCCGGACGCCGAGCCGGCCCCTCTTCAGCTTGTCCCCAAGGATGATAAGCTCCTTAAGCGCCGCAGGCATGCTGTACATCACCTTCGCAATTTCGCGCTGGCCGTCCTCGATGCGCTTCGCAATCTCTATCTCTCCCTCACGGGAAAGAAGAGACACCGTCCCCATCTCCCGCAAATACATCCGCACCGGGTCGTCCGTTTTGCCTATGGCTCCGGGAGTCAGGTCGAGGGCTTCTTCTTCCTCCTCTTCCTCTTCCCCTTCTTCCTCGAAGTCGAGGTCGGCATAGGTGCGGGTTTTCGCCGTCTCTTCCTCCTCCTCCGCCTCGATTATCCTGGCGTAACGCTCCTCCTGCCCGGAATCGATAACCTCGATATCCATGTCCCCGAAAATGTTCATTATGTTCTCAATCTGCTCGGAGGACGAGATTTCGGGCGGCAGGATGTTATTCAGGTCGTCGTAGGTCAGGTAACCCTTTTCCTTGCCGACGCTGATTAATTGTTTTACTTCGTCCAGCTTCTCTTCTTTTGCCATTCGGTCAGCTCCTTGTGCAGTTTATTTAAATGCTCAAAGTTCTTGCCTGATAACGCCTTTATCATCTTCATCCGGAAACCCGAAAGTTCCGCCACGGCTTCACTCTCCCCGAGCGCGCCCGCCTTTAAAAGCAGTGCGTGGGTCTGCTCGACGGTTCTTTTGTAACGGGCCTCCACAAGCTTTAAAACCGCGCCCCTGGCATATTCCATGGGGTCTTCATTAGCGGCCTCCCGGATAGACAATTCCAATGCCGCGCGCTTGGCGTCCTCGTCATCGAGCCTATCCAGCAGCCTCGGGATTTCTGTCGCATTCCCTGCCAGGGCCGTCTTAAAAAGTGCATCGGCAATTTTCTTAAGCCTCTC
>DAHWTK010000139.1 GCA_027328825.1 Nitrospirota bacterium | reverse complement strand
TTTACCGAGAAGCTTCTCCTTGAGGCCTGCCTTGAGCTTATGAGCAGGGACTTGATAATCGGCATCCAGGACATGGGCGCGGCTGGGCTTACGTCGTCGTCGTGCGAGATGGCCTCACGCGGCGGCTCAGGTATGGAGATGGATTTGGCATTGGTTCCCCGGCGCGAAGAAGGCATGATACCCTACGAACTAATGCTCTCCGAGTCCCAGGAACGGATGCTTATCGTTGCAAAAGAGGGCATGGAAAAAGAAGTTGAAGATATTTTCAAGAAATGGGACTTGGAGGCTGTGACGATAGGCCATGTTACCGGTGACGGGATGCTCCGTGTTAAGGACGGCGGGGTTGTCGTGGCCGAGATACCGGCTAAGGCAATCGCGGACGAAGCCCCGGTCTACGACAGGCCGTCTGCCAGGCCAATCTACCAGGACAGCATACAGGAACTGAACCTCGACCTCCTGCCACTGCCGAAGGATTTAAACTCCGTGCTCGCGAATCTCCTCGAATCTCCCACGATAGCAGAAAAAAGCTGGATATACCGGCAGTACGACCACATGGTGCGTACAAACACGGTAGTATATCCCGGCTCAGACGCCGGAGTAGTGAGGATAAAGGGAACGAACAAGGCGCTTGCCATGTCTGTCGATTGCAACTCGCTGTACTGTTTCCTGCATCCTAAAGCGGGCGGTGCGATAGCTGTCGCCGAGGCCGCGAGAAATGTCGTTTGCTCCGGCGCAAAGCCCTTGGCGCTTACGGACTGTCTTAACTTCGGTAACCCGGAGAAGCCTGAAACTATGTGGCAGTTCAAGGAAGCGCTGGAAGGCATGTCGCTCGCCGCGGAAGAGCTTCAGACGCCCGTGGTGTCCGGTAACGTAAGTTTCTATAACGAGACTAAAGGCTTGGGCATATATCCGACTCCTGTTGTCGGTATGGTCGGCATAATCGACGACGCGGCCAGGGTCACGACGCAGTATTTCAAAGACGAAGGCGACGTAATAATCCTGCTCGGAGAGACAAAAGAAGAGATCGGCGGGACGGAATATCTGCGTATATTCCACGGCCTTCAGAAAGGGTTTCCGCCGGATATAGACTTGAAGGCCGAAAAGGCTCTCCAGGGCGCAGTCCTGGAGGCAATCAGTAACGGGCTTGTAAAATCCGCGCACGATTTATCCGAAGGCGGCCTTGCCGTGGCGCTTGCGGAATGCTGCTTCAGGGGAGAGGCCGAGCCCATAGGCTGCGAAGCAACGATTGACGGGGTAATAAGGAAGGACGCGCTCCTCTTTGGCGAGAGCCAGTCGAGGATAATCGTATCGGCGAAGCCGGATGACGCGGGGAGTATCTCAGAGATAATGTCGAGGCGCGGCGTCCCGTGCAAAGCCATAGGCACGGTCGGCGGCGGTTCACTGATAATCAGGGTCGGAAACGAAGTTGCCGTAAACCAGCCCGTAGTTCTGCTGAAAGGGATTTGGCTTGAAGCGATTCCGAAAATGCTGAAGAATTAATTCGTGTCGATTAAATCATTCGGGAATTACGGTCGAAGTCAGGGTTGCCGGGGAGTTTAAAATGAACGACAGGTTCCACGACGAGTGCGGGGTATTCGGAGTATTCGGCCATCCCGAGGCCGCAAACCTTGTCTACCTTGGCCTGTATGCGCTACAGCACAGAGGGCAGGAAGGCGCGGGCATAGTATCCTCGGACGGGGAAATTCTCAGGATTGAAAAAGGGCTTGGCCTGGTGTCCGATATATTTTCCGAGGAAAATATATCGAAGCTTAAAGGCTTAGCCGCAATAGGACATAACCGCTACTCCACCACCGGCGCAAGCCAGATCGTCGAGAACGTCCAGCCTCTTCTTATAAACTACGCGCTTGGTTCTCTCGCCGTCGCCCATAACGGCAACCTCACAAACTACGGCGCAATAAAGGACGAGCTTGAGGCCTACGGCTCCATATTCCACACGTCGGTGGACAGCGAGCTTATAGTTCACCTCATTGCGCACTCCAAGTCCGGAAGCTTGAGCACCCGCGCCGTAGATGCGCTTCAGAAGGTTGAGGGCGCATTCTCGCTTCTCATTCTATCCGAGCAGGAGATGATAGGCATACGCGACCCGAACGGTTTCAGGCCTCTCTGCCTGGGGATGCTGGACGGGGCCTACGTTCTGTCGTCCGAAACCTGCGCGCTCGACCTTATCGAAGCTCAGTATATACGCGACATAGAGCCGGGCGAGGTGGTCATAATAAACAAGGACGGCATGAAGTCCTACCATCCGTTTCCGGAGGCCAGGCAGTCCTGCTGCATATTCGAATTTATATATTTCGCAAGGCCGGACAGCTACGTTTTCGGGGAGAACGTGGACTTTATCCGCAAGATGATGGGGAAAAGGCTGGCTAAGGAACATCCGGTCGATGCCGATATTGTTGTGCCTGTGCCTGATTCCGGCGTCCCGGCGGCGCTCGGTTATGCCGAGGCATCCGGGATAAGCTTCGACATGGGGCTGATCCGAAACCACTACGTGGGCCGCACTTTTATCGAGCCGAAGGCGAATATCCGGCATTTCGGCGTGAAGATAAAACTGAACCCGGTGCGAAGGCTCCTCGAAGGGAAGCGCGTAATTCT
>DAHWTK010000138.1 GCA_027328825.1 Nitrospirota bacterium | reverse complement strand
TCCTGAAGACGGGAGACCCGGACATTACCGAAGACGAATACATGGAGATTATCGAGGCCAAGACCGCCGCCCTGATTTCCTCCGCCTGCCGCATAGGCGCCATCCTGGGCGGCATGACGCGAGAGAAGGAGGACGCCCTGGCGGGCTACGGCATGGACATCGGGCGGGCTTTCCAGCTTCTGGACGACACGCTCGACTATACCGCGCGGGAGGACAAACTGGGCAAGGCGCTTGGAAAAGACCTTGGAGAGGGAAAGCTCACCCTCCCGCTCATACACCTGATAAACAGTTCCTCGCCCGAAGAGGCGTCGCGAATAAAAAGGATTATACATGAGCAGTCCCAGAGCAGAGAAGACCTCGAATACATCCTCTCCCTCATGCGGGAGCGCCGCTCAGCCGAATACGCCGTTGACAGGGCCGCGAGCTACATAGAGCGCGCCAAGGGCAGGCTGTCGGTCTTCCCCGCCTCTCCTCACAAGGACGCCCTTTACGCCGTCGCGGATTACGTGGTGGAAAGAGAGATGTAACATGGCGCCACCATCTGCCGGACTATCCTCCTGCCACAACCGTCACGGGCATCACCCCCTGGTAAAACTCGCAATAGAGGCCATCGAGGCATACGTAAAGGAGCGCCGCATCATAGAACCGCCGGCGGAAATCGCTCCGGAGATGTCCGAAAAGGCAGGCGTTTTCGTCTGCCTGAAAAAAGACGGCGAACTCCGGGGATGCATAGGGACGTTCATGCCGACAACGCCGGACGTTGCGCACGAGATAATTCAGAACTCCATATCCGCCGCCACCGAAGACCCGCGCTTTGCCTGCGTGGACTGCGGCGAGCTCCCATGCCTCGATTATTCCGTTGACGTCCTAAGCCCACCTGAGCCTGTAAAAAGCCTCTCCGACCTCGACCAGAAAAAATACGGCGTCATAGTCTCATCCGGCAGCAGGCGCGGGCTTCTGCTTCCAGACCTGGACGGCGTGGACACGGTGGAAGAACAGGTTGCCATAGCCAAACAAAAGGCCGGAATCGCCATGACCGAACCAGTAATACTGCACCGGTTCGAGGTAAAGAGATACGAGTAGACATGGGAAGTAATCCGGCGAAATTTGTGCAGGCATCCGGGGCGGACAGTAAAGTCCGCCATGTTGATTCGCGCAGGGATTTCCTGAAGGCCGGCATACTGGCCGCCTCAGGCATTATCGCCGCAACGGCAGCCTGGCCCTTGGCAAGGCTTGCGCTGCACAAGACGCCGCCTGTGCCGCCGGTATTTGTTGATGCGGTAATGCTCTCCGACATGCCGGAGGTCGGCGTAAGAAGGGTGGATTTATCTCTTGCAAAGGGCGGCAGGCCGGATGCCCGCGTGTTCATAAAGAGAACCCCGGACGGCAATATCATCGCGCTCAGCGCAGTGTGCTCCCACCTGGGCTGCATAGTGAATTACGACAGGCTGAAAGACCAGTTCGTCTGTCCGTGCCACGGAGGAAGATACGACGGAAACGGAAAGAACATCTCCGGCCCGCCGCCTGCGCCGCTTACGAGGCTGCCCGTGCGCATAGTGGGGGCTTACATACAGGTGGGAATAAGGAAACCACCTGTATGAGCAATCCCTTTTCCATAATCGGCAGCCGTCTGGACTTAAGCCGTCACTATCGCCGGATATTCGAGCGGCCCCTGCCCGATGGCATTACGTATTTTTACTGTCTGGGAGGCATAGCTTTCTTCTTTCTCATAGTCCTCACGTTCACAGGCGTCGTCCTGTCGTTTTACTATATCCCCTCCGCATCGGAGGCATATCATACCATCCGCTTCATAGACGACAAGCTGCCCAGCGGCTGGCTGATACGCTCGATGCACATCTGGGCCGCCTCTGGTATGGTCGCGGCGGTAATGGCGCACATGCTCCGCGTATATATCACCGGCTCTTACAAGCCGCCGAGGGAACTGAACTGGGTCGTGGGCGCGGCACTCTTTGTCCTCACGATGGCGTTCGGGTTCTCAGGCTATCTCCTGCCGTGGGACCAGAAGGCATACTGGGCGACGACCGTCGGGACCGCCATGCCATCAACTATTCCTCTTGTCGGCCATTTTATAATGCATCTCCTCCGGGGCGGGGAGGACGTGAGCGGCATAACGCTTCTCCGCTTCTACGTCATGCACGTGTACATACTTCCGCTCGTTTCGATATTTCTGCTCTGGGCGCACTTCCACATGATAAGAAGGCAGGGGATAAGCGGCGGGCTGTAAAAAAACCGTCATTCCGAGCGAAGTCGAGGAATCTACAGTGAACAAAAAAAAATTCTACCCCGATTACCTCTTCGAGATTTTATTGGTCTGCTTATTCGCATTGGAAGGCGTGCTGATAATCTCATATATTTTCCCGCCGGTGACGGGCAGCCCCGTGGACTTCTCCCGGAACTTCCTCCCGCGCCCGGAGTGGTATTTCCTGGCGCTCTACCAGATGTTCAAATATTTCCCCGGAAACCTCGCGTTCCTCGGCGTCGCGGTAATCCCGGCGGGCATTTTATTCCTCGTTTTTGCGCTCCCTTTCCTCGAAAAGACGCGTTCCAGAAGGCTTGGGGACAGGAAATTTTCCGCGCTCATTGCGTCTGCCATTCTTGTATCCG
>DAHWTK010000137.1 GCA_027328825.1 Nitrospirota bacterium | reverse complement strand
AAAAAACCCCCGTTAACCACGCGCCGGGCAGGGGATAAATAGAACATTAACCAATATAAAAATACTTTATTTGGCTGAAAAATTCAAGGGAAAAATACCTTGCGAATATTTACTTGACAAGTCCATTTGTTTATATTATTAAGGCTTTTAAATTAGAAACATTCTTACACGGAGGTGAGTGCTATGAAAAAGAATAAGCTGATAATTTTCATCCTTGTTGTGTGTCTTGCACCAATCTTTCCTGTTCTATACGCCCATGCGGGGACGCGGGTATGGGGGCCGGTGAAGTTTGTGCGCGGGACGGGCGCGCCCACGACGCAGTTCGCGAACTTTACGACGAACCCGAAGGGCGAGTTCTGGATTAGGATTGCCAACGGTGGAGATACAAAGAATGTCAGCAGCGCGGTCGTCATGCTCAACAACACGACCATTGCCGGACCGAATAATTTTAACCAACAGGTACCTTTTATTACAAAGGACGTCACCCTTCAAGCGCAGAATACAATTTCCGTGGAACTGGCCGGCGCGCCGGGAAGCGAGATTGCGCTTTCTATATTCAGGAAGTCCCAATCGAATCTCAATTCCACCGTATTCAACGCCAGCGGAGACCTGTGGGGCTGGAATATACGCCATGAAATCATATTATGGTGGGAACCCATAGACAATGCGGCTCAGTATGTGATTTATAAGGCGTATTCCAAAGACGGTCCGTGGACGGAATTAGATAGCATGGGTCAGGGGCAACCACACAGTGACGAGGATATAACTTCGGATGCCGCTACAAGGGATGTGTATTACAAGATAGACGCCTTAGATACTAATGGTTATGTGATAAAGCGCTATGAACCTTTATGCGTTCCGAAATACCGGACGCTCGATAAGGTGCAATAATGAAGAACAATGAGAAATTTATAATATCTTTGTTCTTTATTGCAATGCTTCTTTTTACCACATGCGCGTCGTCGAGCGCAGCCACTAATACTAATTGCCCTGTGGGCGAAGATTCCTCGGAATACAATAGCATGTGCCTGTGCGACAGCGATTTCACGGATACAAGCTCAATGGACCTGGAAAGCATCAAGTATTTCCTGCAAATGGGCAATGGTGGGGCGGGAAGCTTTTTACAAGGAGATGAGAATGGAAATATATACGATGTTGACGGCTCCCAGATAAACCCTGCGCAGATAATATATCAAGCGGCGCAGGACAACAAGATTAGTCCGCAGGTAATCCTAAACATGTTGCAAAAAGAAAACAGCGCCTGCACAACACCCACGCGCCCTTCGAAATATATATGTTCAACTATAATGAATTACGGCAAGCCATCTACCATAGAGAAGCAGATAGAAGGTGCCGCATTGCAGTTAGGAAATGACTATTATCAATCTACTCCCAACGGATGGCAGGTTGGAGTACCTCTATGCAGCCAGGATAAGCCTCCATTATTGGTAACTCCTGCTTCCGCGGCGGTAGCCAGCCTGTATTCCTATGAGCCATATGTAGGAGCAGATTGGGGCGGGAGTAGCACTGGCAATGACCTCTTCTGCGAATGCTGGAATATGTTCGGTTTCGGCGGCGGCAATTGCGGTTTGATTATCGACGACTTCGAGAACGGGCTGAACTGGTGGTCGGACAACCCCTGGATGGACGCGTCCCTGTCGAACCAGTCCGAGCTTGGCAACTATTCCATGGAAATCGACGTATCGGCGGGAGCCGACCCGGAGGAAGTAACATACAGTGCAGTGCCAACACAAAGGTATTATGATTTCTGGGGATGGTCATTCCAATATCCTAATTGCATTTGGGAGAATGAAATCGGTCAAAGGCTGCTTAATGGCCCCGGTAAGACGATTACAAAGATTACGTTATATCTATGCGACTTTGTCTCGGATTGCGATTACACCGTAACCCTTGAACCGGAGATTTATAAAAACGTAGGGCCTCTGCCAGGGCAGTTGTTTGCCTCTGGGAATGACTATGTGCTGTCGAGCTCACAATTGCCATCTTTATATTCAGGCACATATGCACCGTTTACTTTTAATTTCAAAAATGGCGGCGTATTTTTACCGAACGATGGCAGTATATATAACATTTCCGTGAAGGCACTGAGTTTTACTTCAGATGGCGGACCTTGGGGTTACCCATCACCGTCAATGCCGGTAATAAATACCAGCTCTTATTTCTTCGGCGAGGAAGACAGCTGTGGCCCGCTACACTACTATTCCTGGCCGCCTTATTATGGTTTAGCCGCTCAAATCTATGCCAAAGGCGGCACTGTCAGCCGCACGTTTGCAACGCCGTTTGATTGCTCGAAATACACCAAATTTAAAATAACAGCCGAATCAACCCTTCCCGGGAATGTTCTGGGTTTTATTTACGGCACAGACAAAGACCACACTGTTGATGTGCCGATAACCCTAAGCAACGGCTGGCAGGGGATAGAAGTGCCTATTTCGAATACGGTCGATACGACCAGGCTTGCTTATTTTGCCTTCGAGCTTGGGCCGGCCGGAATAGACAGCACAGCGGGCACGTCCAAGCAGAACACCATCTATATTGACCAGATCGAGGCCGAATAGAAATAGTAAAATTCAGTGAATCGAAGAGTTAAGGCAAAATCAGCCGCGGGGCGCGCAATGAAAACCATAGCTTATCTGGCAGA
>DAHWTK010000136.1 GCA_027328825.1 Nitrospirota bacterium | reverse complement strand
GATATTCCTCGCAAGTTCCGCCCCACCGCGCGTTAGGGCGATGACGGCTAACTTATTCGGCATTAGGCCTGTCATTCTGAACAAAGTGAAAAATCCGCTTTTGAATTAAAATCAGATTCTTCGCTAACGCTCAGAATGACATCTTTAATTCCTATACCCATGTTTGAAATCCTTGTCGTAAAGCTTCGAGTATCTCTCTATAGCCCTTCTGTCCAGCGCCCTGCCGACGAGTATCAGGGCTGTTTTATTTATCTTTGCCTGCTTGACTTTATCTGCAATATCGGAGAGCGTCCCCCGGATGATTTTCTCTTCCGGCCAGGATGCCTTATACACCACTGCTGCGGGAGTATCTTCTTGATAACCTTCGAGAAGTTCCCTGACCACATGTTCTGTTTCGCTCACGGAAAGGAATATCGCCATCGTCGCGCGATGCCTTGAGAGCGATGCGAGCGACTCTTCTTCCGGCACGCTCGTGCGCCCGGAAAGCCGTGTAAAAATAACGGTCTGGCTTACCTCCGGGAGGGTAAGCTCACACTTAAGCGCCGCAGCAGCCGCAAACGCGGACGACACGCCCGGCACGACCTCATATTCTATCCCCGCCTTGTCCAGTTCCGCCATCTGCTCGGCTATCGCGCCGTAGAGGCTCGGCTCCCCTGTATGCACGCGCGCGACAGTCTTCCCGTGAGAGACGTAATCCTTCATTAAATCAATTAGTTCGGCAAGCTCCATCCTCGCGCTGTCATAAATAGCCGCGCCGGGTTTGGCGAGTTTCAATACGTCCGTATTAACCAGAGACCCGGCATATATCACGAGGTCAGCCGTGGCAAGGATTTTCCCGGTCTTTATTGTTATGAGATCCGGGTCTCCAGGCCCTGCACCTATGAAAAAAACTTTCGACATTTCAGATAGTTATCTCCGGAAGTAGGGCATGAATCACTTTTTTATTATCACCAGCGAAAAATAGTCCACGTCCTCCGTTTTCACGTTATCAAGCCCGTGGATAATCAATTCGCGGGCAGTCCCCGCCCGTCGGACATATACGGATTTTCCGTCCAGGCCCTCCTCTTTCAGCATATTTTTAAGCCCGTCGAAATTACGGTTCACCTTCATAAGGACGACCGTATCGAAATCCGCGAGGGCTTTTTTTACCTCGTCCATATCCCTGCCCGGCGGCATCACGGCAAGCCTTTCCTGCCCCAGGGCAAGGTCAATCCCGGCCTTTGCCGCCGCAAGGTTTATGGATGATATGCCCGGAACGGTCTCGCTTATTAAATCCGGGATAATTGCCTTAATTCTTTCAAGTATATATGAATATGTGCTGTAGAGGGACGGGTCCCCGATAGTGAGAAAAGCAACGTCCAGACCTTTTAAAAGCTCATCCGCCGCAGCCCCTGCGGCATCCGCCCACGCGCCCTCGAGGACGTCTTTTTTCATGCTCATCGGAAAGAGCGGAGTTATGACTTTCTGTCTTGAAAAATCAATATGTTCGCGCGCTACGGAGAGCGCCAGGCTATCGGAGTCCCCGCCGGGTTTCGGGGCGATAATAACCGGGGCGGACTTTATGATGGATGCGGCCTTTAACGTAAGAAGCCCCGGGTCTCCCGGCCCAACGCCTATTCCATAGAGTTTTCCAGCCATAGTCCTCCGGGTTATGTCGGCGTCCCCTTCTCTACCTCTTCCTCGGAGCTGACCACCTGGCCGATATATCCACGCGCGACCTTGATCTTTACATTCTCCGAGATAATCAGGACGACTGCATCCGCCGTAAGGGAATATATTGTCCCGTATATCCCGCCGCTGGTTATAACCCTGTCGCCCTTCTTAAGGGCGTCGAGCATAGACTTGTGCTCCTTGGCCTTTTTAGACTGTGGCCGGATGAGCAGAAAATAAAATATGGCGAAGATAATTATGAGCGGAAGGATAGACTGAAACATGCTCGGCCCCGCTCCCGTAGCAGCCGCGCCGCCCGCCGGCGCGCCCATCGCATATGCAACAGCAGTAAGAATCATTGTTCCACCTCCTGTTTCAGGTAAAATTCACGTCTGAAATCCGTTAGTCTGTCTTCACGTATTGCGTCACGTATGTTATCCATAAGCGTCAGGTAGTAGTGCAGGTTGTGTATTGTGTTAAGCCTCATCCCAAGTATCTCTCCCGCCGAGTAGAGGTGCCTGAGATACGCCCGCGAAAAGTTCCTGCATGCATAGCAGGAGCACTCCGAGTCTACCGGGGCCTCGTCCTCCGAAAACTTCGCGTTCTTTATGTTCATTTTACCAGAGCTCGTAAAAAGCGTTCCGTTCCTGGCGTTTCTTGTGGGCATTACGCAGTCGAACATGTCGATGCCCAGGCAGACGCACTCAAGCAGGTCTTCCGGCGTCCCCACGCCCATAAGATAACGCGGCCTGTCCTCCGGCATGACTTCAGCCGTATACCACGCCACCTCGTACATGAGCGGCTTCGTCTCGCCCACGGAAAGCCCGCCTACGGCGTATCCGTCGAAACCGATTTCAACCGTCCTGGCCGCGCTCTCCAGCCGAAGCTCCCTGTGCATCCCGCCCTGGATTATGCCGAAAAGGGCTTGATCATCGCGTTTTTTTGCCTCACTGCACCTTTTCGCCCACCTGAGCGTCCTGTCCGTGGATTCCTTCACATAATCGAACGTGCTTGGATACGGCGGACACTCGTCGAAACACATTATAACGTCCGCGCCAAGGGCCTCCTGAATCCCGGTCACGCTCTCCGGCGTGAGGAAGTGATACGAGCCGTCCAGATGGGACTGGAACCTCACCCCATCTTCCGTAATCTTACGGAGCCGGCTGT
>DAHWTK010000135.1 GCA_027328825.1 Nitrospirota bacterium | reverse complement strand
GCGATAGAAGTGGGCATAGGGCTGACAAACGAGTTTGCCGACAGGGGCTACGGTATATTCGGCACGGGCGACATGGGTATCGCAAACACGACGCCTTCCTCGGCGCTCGCGGCGGCGTATACCGGATTTTCGGCGGCGGATGTCACAGGCTACGGAACCGGTATAGGCGAGGAGCGTTTTGCTGCAAAGGTGGAGGTTATAAGGAGGGCGCTGGCGGCGAATCCACCGGACGCAAACGACCCGCTTGGGACCCTTGCGAATCTCGGCGGTTATGAGATTGCGGGCATTACCGGAGTGGTGCTCGGGGCCGCAGCTCGGAGACTGCCGGTCGTGGTAGACGGGTTCATCTCAACCGCCGGAGCGGTCGCGGCCTGCAGGATAAAACCTGAGGCGAAGGGATATGTCATCGCCGCGCATAAATCCGTGGAGCGCGGGCATACCGCAATGCTGAAACTCCTGGGGCAGAGGCCGCTTCTTGACCTTGACATGCGGCTTGGCGAGGGCACTGGCGCCGCGCTCGGGATGATTATTGTCGAGGCGGGCGTAAAGGTGCTGAAGGAGATGGCTACATTCGGTGAAGCCGGAGTTGATGGGGTGAAGGTTTGCTGATGCTGTCCGATTTACTGACCGCGCTCGGGTTTCTGACCGTCATACCGCTCGGTCAGGAGAAGACTCCGCCTGAGAGGATGGCGGGGATGATGAGTTTCTTCCCGGCGGTCGGCCTGCTTATCGGTTCTATGCTCGCATTTTTCGATTATCTGGCAAAGGGCCTGCTTCCCCGGCAGGTAACCGACGCGCTCATAATAGTGTTTCTCGCCTTAATTACCGGCGGGCTTCATCTTGACGGAATTGCCGATACCGCGGACGGTTTAATCGGCGGAAAAGGGGACAGGGAGAAGGCCCTTGCGATAATGAAGGACAGCCGCACCGGGTCTATGGGCGTCGTTGCAATATGCCTTCTTTTGCTTGTAAAATTCATGGCGCTCGATTCCATACCTTCTAATTTGAGACCTGGCGCGCTGCTTCTTGCGCCGACACTGTCCCGATGGGGACAGGTGCTTGTATCGTACGGTTCGCATCCGGCCAGGAGCGAGAACAGCCTTGCCGGCTCCTTTATGACGTATCTGAAACCGCCGCATCTTATAGCTGCGTCCGCCATGGCCGTGGCTTTCGCGGCCTTGTTCGGCAGTCTTACCGGTCTTTCCGCGCTTGCGGCGGCGGCGGTAGTCTGTCTTCTGCTCAGGGTATTTTTTAACTATTCAATTGGCGGGGAGACCGGCGATACCATAGGCGCGTCGTCGGAGATTGCCGAGGCCCTCGTCTTTATAGTATTTTCGGCGATGGTATAATTTTTTCCTTGTTACCCTCCCCGCCTGGGGCCGGTTGACCGGCTGCGGAAGAGGGTGGCGCCGGTTTTGGCGCCGGGTAGGGGCTGGATGTCGTATACTCGGTTATATCTTTGCCGCCACGGCGAGGTCTGCGGCGACGGCAGGAGACGTTACAACGGCCACAGGGATGTAGACATCACTGACGTTGGCGTCAGGCAGATGGAGCGCCTGCGCGACATATTGCTTGACAAGCCTGTGGACGCTGTCTATTGCTCCGACCTCATCCGGACGATAAAAGGCGCTGAAATAATCGGAGGGCCGCATGGCGCGCAGGCTCTTTCCAGGGCCGAATTCCGGGAGCGCGGGGTAGGGTTTTGGGAAGGGATGAGTTACGACGAGATCGAGGCGGCATATCCGGAGGATTGGAACGCCTGGCTTGGCGATATAGTGCATTTTGTCCCGCCCGGCGGGGAATCGCTTCTGGAGGTTTCCGCGCGGGTGCTCCCCGCGCTGAATGAGACACTGGCCGCGCACAAGGGCAAAGAGGTGGTTCTCGTCGGACACGGCGGAGTGAATAGAGTAATACTTTCCCATGCTCTGGGGCTTGATATGAAGAACATCTTTCGCATCGAGCAGTATTACGGCGCGTTGAACATAATAGATTTTTACGATGACGGAATGCCTGTTGTGAAGCTTTTAAACGGGTGAGGATATGAAAATTATATCAAAATCTATTTATGTAATATTTGTTTCTATCGCGTTTGCATCGTCCGCGTTCGCGGCTGTCAACCCGCTTGAAAGGCTCCTTGCCGGCAACAAGAGATTTGTCGCAGGGGCGCCCGCCAGGAAGGAAATCGGAGAGAAGAGACGCAGAGAGCTTGCCAGGGGCCAGCATCCCTTCGCCATAGTGTTTTCGTGTTCGGATTCCAGCGTCCCGCCGGAGATGATTTTCGACCAGGGCCTCGGGGACTTGTTCGTGATACGCGACGCCGGAAACGTGGCGGACCCCGTGGTAATCGGGAGCATCGAGTATGCCGTGGAACATCTGCATGTCCCGCTCCTCGTGGTGCTTGGGCATTCCGGCTGTGGCGCCGTAAAGGCTACACTTGAGGCCAGAAAGAGGCCTGCTGGCAACTTCGGCAGCATAACCGACGAGATACTTCCGGCTGTCGTTGAGGCGAGGAAGTCTCACAAAAAGGACATTTTGAACGAGGCCGTACAGGACAACGTGAAAAATACGTGCTCCGAGATTGTCAGGAGGAGCAGAATAATCCAGGAACTTGTTAGCAAGGGCAGGTTCAGTATTGTCGCCGCCGAATATTACTCTGATACGGGCAAGGTGGAGCCTGTTCCCTCCGGCCCCCGCGTGCCGCCGGGAAAATAAAATATATGCATAAAGGTTCTGTAATAATCTCGGCGCCGTGGAGCGGCTCCGGCAAAACGACGGTCAGCATGGGAATCATGGCTGCCCTCTGCGAGACCGGGCTTGCCGTACAGCCGTTCAAGACAGGCCCGGATTTTATCGACCCGCAATACCACAAAAAAATCACGGGCCGCGTATCGCGCAACCTCGATGGCTGGATGATGAAGGCTGCCGGGGTGCGCGAGACATATGCCAGGGGATGCGAGTGCGCGGATATATGTGTCGTGGAAGGCGCGATGGGCCTCATGGACGGCATAGGCAAAGGCGGCATACAGGGGAGCACG
>DAHWTK010000134.1 GCA_027328825.1 Nitrospirota bacterium | reverse complement strand
CGTCTTCTTCGAGATATTCGCCGTTTTGAACCTCTATTATCTGGAGCGGAACCTTGCCGGGATTTTCCAGCCGATGCCCGGTTGACATGGGAATGAAGGTGGATTCGTTCACGTGAACGTTGTATTTCTTCTCGCCGTTCGTAACGAGCGCAGTCCCGGCCACGACAATCCAGTGCTCGCTTCGGTGATGATGAAGCTGATGGGAAAGCTTCGCGCCGGGGTTCACTTCTATCCTTTTAATCTTGTACATCGGGCCGGTCTGCATTACGGTATAGGAACCCCAGGGACGCCTGACCGTTTTGTGTATAATATATTCTTCCGATCCCTTTTCCTTCAGTAGCGTCACGACATCCTTGACCTTCTGCGCCTCTTCTTTCCTGCACACGAGCGTCGCGTCCGGCGTATCCACCACCACAACGCCTTCGAGGCCTATGCCGGCGATAAGACGCTCCTCCGCATAGAAGGTCGTGTCCCGGCAGCCGATATTCACGGTGTTGCCTATTACGACGTTCCCGTCCTTGTCCCGCGGAAATATCTCTTCTATCGCCCGCCAGGAACCGAGGTCCGACCACGTGAAATCCACCGGCACCACGACGGCTTTTTTAGAGCGCTCCATGACGCCGTAATCTATGGAGAGCGGAGTAATCTTCATGAACTCGGCCTTCAATACTTCCTGCTCTCTCGCCGTGCCTATCGCGCCCCATATTTTCTTCAGGGATTTGTAAAGCGGCGGCATATGGAGTTTTATCTCGTCCAATATGCTCTCCGCCTTCCATACAAACATGCCGCTATTCCAGAGATACCTGGAGGATTGGAGGTATTCTTCCGCGGTCTTGAGGTCGGGCTTCTCAACGAATTGCTCAACCTTGAAGGCCCCGGCGGTCAGCGGCTTGCCCGTTTTTATATATCCGTATCCCGTCTCCGGCCTGTCCGGCTTTATCCCGAATACTACGAGATAGCCATCCTTCGCCAGCTTCTCCGCTTTCTTAAGCGCAGAATGAAACTTGTCCTTTTCTTTTATGAGGTGGTCGGAAGGAAGCACCGCCATAACGGTGCCGGGGTGGGCGTGCTCCATGTAGACTGCTCCGAGGCCGACGGCCGGGGCGGTATTTTTTGGGATAGGCTCAATTATAATCTCCGGCTGTCCACCCGCGACTTCGCCAAGCTGGGATTTCACGTCCACCTTGAGCCTGTCGTTGGTAATGACGCTTACGTCCTTTGGCTTCACGAGCGGGCTGAGCCTCGTTACGGTCTGCTGGAGCAGCGTCTCCTTCCCGTCTCCAAGCCTCAATAGCTGCTTCGGGTACAGCTCGCGCGAGAGCGGCCAGAACCTCGTCCCCTGCCCTCCCGCAAGGATAAGTGCTTTCAATTGCTCCTCCCGGTTTTCAAGGCTTTTAAATAAATCGCTTCTATCTCCAAGGCATGTGTAGAAATATCCTTGACAGGCCCTGTATTACTCCGGAATTTTTCAATCAGCACCGGTTCCGATACAATCATACGCATTTTCCCCAGAAGATCGTCCATATCGGCCCTTTTAAATAAAAGGCCGTTTATCCCGTCCGCAACTCCTTCCGGCAAGGCGCCCGCATCCGATGCTATGACCGGCACGCCGCACGCAAACGCCTCTCTCATGACGATATTAAACGTCTCCGGCCAAAGCGACGGGATAACGAGGACATCGATACCGGCAAGTATGTCTCCCAGCTTATCGAAAGAGTATTTCCCGTGGAAAAAGACGCCATCCCGTTTTGCAAGTTTTTTAAGGCCGGAAACGATTATCTCATGGTTTTCTCCGCCATGCCCGTAAACGTGCAGTTCGGCCTCGCCGCCAAGCCTGCCAAAGGCATCCGCCAGGAATGATACACCCTTTAGCGGCGCGAGACTCCCCATGTAGCCGAAACGCACCTTTCGGCCCGGCCTTGCAGGCTTGCAGTCCGGAAGCCGTATACCGTGGGGGATTACAGTTATCTTCCCGGGCGGAAACCCGTTCTCAACGAATATATCCCTGACAAAACCGGACGGGGCAATTATCTCATCCGCCTTCAGGAGCGCATCTTTCAGGAACCCGGCCCTTTCCGTAAATTTTACCGGATTGGCGCTTGCACTGCCTTTGCCGCCCAATTCCTTTATTGCCCCCTCCCTGACCATCTGCTTAAGCTTCCTCTGTAGTCCCGGCGGCATATACTTGAACATAAATTTCGCCCCGGCGCCAAAGAGCCCGCCCGCTCCTACCGAGAACAGGCTGTTCGGGCATTCACTGGCGCACCGGAGCCCCCCTTCAGGCCCGCGGCATGGCGAGCCCGACTCGTCCACAAGCTGAAACCGCGGGCATATGAACCAGTAGTCGTGCAGTGTAACGACAAGCGGTATCCCGGCCTCCCTCACAATTCCCGGAATCGTCCCTGAGAGACCCATAAGGTGCTGTACGTGCACCACATCCGGGCTAATCTCGTGCAGATATTCTTCAAAAATGCCGTCTGTCCGCTCATCGGAATAATAGCGGGCAGGCTGAAAAACACCCGAGAGATTATTGACCATGCGGGCCACACCGACACCGCCGGACGTCTCGCGCACGACACTGTATTCTTCCCTGGAACGCTCCACAGCGCGGCAAAAAACATTAATATTGTGGCGACCAGAAAACACTCCGGCCAGATTGCGCGTATAAAGCTCCACGCCTGCGGTCTCCATCGGCGGATAGCCGTTAGACGTGAAGAGTATCTTCATGCTTAATCCTGGCCTGCCTCGATAAAATCCTTATCGCCCATCCCGGCAATATGTTTTTCATCATCCCGAACAGCGTACCCAGCAGTACGGCCATGTGCCAGAACGGCATGTAAAAAAGCCATCTTATGCGCGTCTGTAGCGGCATGGGCATATTCCACAAATAGGCCGCATCCTTCGCCATTTTGACCGGCAGCCTGAGAAGCGGGTTGCCTCTTTTAGCTCCTGCCGACGCTCCGGCAGTCCCGGAGGCCGCGTCATCGAAATTCTGCCGGAACTGTTCCATAAGGGAATAATCATGGGAATGCATAACCATAGAGGCC
>DAHWTK010000133.1 GCA_027328825.1 Nitrospirota bacterium | reverse complement strand
GGCCCCAGAAGCCTCCGCCGGGGAGCAGGAACTGGACGGCTATGAACAGGACAAACGCGAGGAACAAACCCCCGGAAAAGACATTCCTGGCGCTACTGTGCGGCGGTTTTACCCCACCGGGCGGTATCTTTGCCACCAGCGCCTGGACACCCGCCATAAGCCCGTCGCCGAAGCGTCCTGCCCTGAAATAAGGCGCCATCACCTGCCGGATTATAATACCGCAGTCGCCGTCGGTTATCGCGCCCTCAAGCCCGTATCCGACCTCGATTTTAACCTTCTTCTCCTTCATGGCGAGCAGGACGAGCAGCCCGTTGTCCTTCCCCTTTTGGCCTATCTTCCATGCGGAAAACAAATCGACGGCGTATTCTTCCGGTCCGGTATAGCCCTCTATGTTCGGGACGGTTACAACCGCGATCTGCGCGCCGGTGCGCTGATTGAGCTCCCGGAGATACTGTTCCATCGACTGCGCCTGCCCCGGCGGTATGACGCCAGCGAAGTCGTTTACGAAGCCCACGGGCTTGGGGAACTGCCCCACGGCGGCGTTCGCCGGGAGGGGCACAAGAAACAACAGAAGGAACGGGAGATATTTAATTAGCTTTAACATAGACATAAATAATTACCTGAAGCTTGTAACCCACGTGAAAACGGGGCCCGGCAACTTCACGCAGATGATAAAGTTCCTGGATTCCCGCCTTCGCGGGGGACGATGGATTTTTCAGCCACTTTAATTTATACCGGGCTGAAGTTCTTGTCAATTTTTTCCGCCATCCTGCCTATCTCCGCAAGATAGCCCGAAAACAGCTCTTCGAGGCCATCCATATCGAGACCTGCCCTTCCGCCGCTTGAGCGCCCCATCTCACGCCTTAGCTCAAGGGCCTGGTTAAACGGCACAGGGTCGATTCCCGACTCCGCGCAGAACGACCGTATAATCTCCTCCTTGTCAACTGGCGCGGGCCTACCCAGTAGCCTAAGCGCGTTTCTCATCACCTCCGTGAACGGCTCTATGGACACGGCGATGAGGTGGGCGAGCCGTTTTTTGTCCCCCGCGGCGTCCAGGTATGACTGCCTGAGATGTATCAGCTTCCCCGTGGCCTGCGTCTCCAATTGGAGCCGGAGGTTGGAAAGGGGCACGTCGAGACCGGAGAGGACGTCTTCCTGCCCGTATATGAACCGGTTCGCCTCCTTCATCTCAAGGAATTCCATCGGGAATACGTCCGTGGAACAGAGAAGCGTCTCCTTTGTGAGCATAAGCGGCGCGGGCAGGCCGTTCTTTTCCCACTTGCGCCTGTCCTCCGCGAGAACCCTCAGCTCCCTTGCTCCAATGGTCTTTAAAACGGCGAGTATCTTGAGTCCGTCGCCCTCCCAGTCCACACAGGCTCCCTCACCGAACTCGTATAGCGCGATGAGGTTCTCGCCGAACTTATTTTCCATGAATGCCGCCAGCTCGTCAAGCGCCTTGTCCTTCTCCGGCCTGTCCATGTTCTCTCTCCCGTGCCGTTTATTTTTTTGTGAAAGATAAATCTTACCATAATGCGCATGTCAATAGCCATATCATAAATTTTTGAGGGAAAACTTCCAGTTCCGACATGGACTTAGCGTGTTTTCGCTCATGCGCCACCCGCCGGATTCGACTTATTTTTCAATATCCTTTATAAATACAAGCTGCTAAATCAAATTTAAACTAAACCTAATACCTGGTATGTTTTTTGCTAATATACTTAAGCACCAAGGAACCACAAGCGCCATGAATTGCTATCTAAAAAACAGGAAACGAAAAAAAGTGGGCACCAGCCGCGATACCGCCAACAGGGTAGAAAATGCAAATTACGACAAGGTCCTGTTCTTTATCGACAAGGTTTTGTCGGAAGACAGCAGGTTCTGCCAGTGCAGCCGATGCAGGATGGATGTGACGGCGCTCGCTCTTAACACCCTCCCTCCGCATTATTGCGTCACCTCCGGGGACAACCCGGACAAGGAACAGGGCTCTCCCTGGATTTTAATAGAGATGGCTGTCCGGCACTCCCTTGAGAAGGTTCTGCTCTTCCCGCATCATAACAGGGATATCGCCCGCCTTGGAGATTTAGAAGGCGCCGAAGGCCCCATAGCCCTGAAAATGTAGATAATTACCGCGAGATCACGACGTCGACACGTTTGCAGAACCCTTTTACCGGGCACGTGGAACATATCGGAGAGACTGGCCGGCACTGGTTCTGTCCGAAGGTTACCAGCAGGTCATTTATCTCAAGCCAGTATTTTTTCGGGAGCCTTTCCCTTAGCGCCTTCTCGGTTTTATCAGGCGTTTTTGTTTTGACGTATCCCCACCGGTTGGTTATGCGGTGCACGTGCGTGTCCACGCATATGCCCGGCAATCCGTAGCCCATCGTAACAACGAGATTCGCCGTCTTTCTGCCCACCCCCGGAAGCAGGAGAAGCTCCTCTATACTGTCCGGAACGCGCCCGTCGTAGTCCTTAAGGAGCCGCTCGCTTATCTCGCGTATTACGCGCGCCTTCGTCCTGTAAAAACCCACGGGATATATCGCGCGCATAATCTCTTCTTCCGGAAGCTTCAAGATGGCAAACGGAGTATTTGCGAGCTCAAACAACCGCCTGGACGCCTGCTCCGTCGTCCGGTCCTGTGTCCTGAGGCTTAAGATGCAGGAGACCAGCACACGGTAAGGGTTCTTATCCTTTGCAATCTCCGTTACGGCGGGCGTTTTCCACTTGGAGACGGCTTTCTTTATGAGAGCGATTGCCTCCGGAAGTTCGGCGTCTGTCATGGGCCTTAAAATAACACGAATGCGGCCCAGTTTTCAATCGTATGATTTGAAAGCCTTTAACGCCCGGTCTCGGCTGGAGATGGGCTGGGAAGATACGTCATGTCTTAACCGCGTTTATCACTGTGCTTACCGCGAGTTTGTGGCCGGTGCGCGCAAAAACTAAAGAAACGACCTTTTCAGAAGAGGTATTAAAAATATATTATCAAGATTCCTGACGCCGGTCAAACCATGCCCGATTAAGGTATACTTGCAATAATCCGCCATTAGTGTAAAATGTATTTCCGTCTATGGAATTCGACCAGCTAAACCTCAGACCCGAAGT
>DAHWTK010000132.1 GCA_027328825.1 Nitrospirota bacterium | reverse complement strand
ATGCAGGATAATCAATCCGGAATTTGATTTTCAAGGCCCGCCTTTTTATGAAGTTGTTTTTTTTCTCATTATTCCTGGTTGTGTGCCAGCTCTTTGCGCAAGCCGCTCAAGGCGCGCCGGCAGACGCTCTTTTTGCGCCCCCGGCCCCCATGCAGAGCCATTCAATTTTGCCCCCGCTCGGCAGCTATTCCATTCCCGCACCCGTCCCGATGCAGGGATATTCCATTCTTACGCCAGACGAGCGGCCCACGTTCCATTTCGACGTCGATAAAAAACCACGCAAGGACGACGGAGCGGCGGACAAATTCGAGTCCGCACTGGAAATTTTCCAGGGCGGGGATTATTCCGGAGCCGCGGCGGCGGCACGGGAAGTCTCTCGTAATTATTCCGGCACAGTCTGGGAAGGCCGGGGCCTTTTCCTTGCAGCCCGCGCCTGGGGAGCCGCCGGGAACTCCGGCAAGGCCGCCAGGTATTTCCAGATGTCCAAACGGAAACTGCCCGCGCTTTCTGGCTATGCAGATTTCCTGCTCGCGGAACGGCTCAGGCGGTCGGGGGATTACCATAACGCGCTCGGGCTGTATCTCTCCGCCGCCACTCAGCCGGCCATATCCGCCGATTGCATCCTCCAGGCCGGGGAAATCTGCCTGCTCCTCGGCAGGTATACCGAGGCGGCAGAGCTTGTCAAACGTCTGCACATGCGGCTGCTTTCCGGCGGGGGCGAGGCCAGGGCGGACTATATCATGTCCCTGGCGTATGCCGGTGCAGGCGATTCAAAAAGGGCTGTAAAATACTACGGCACCATCTGGCGGAAATATCCGGGTCTGTCTTTTGCGGCCAAAGCCGAAAAGCGGCTCCGGGCGCTCGGCATAAGTATCAGGAAATTCAGCGCGGACGATTACATGCAAAGGGCACAGTCTTTTATGCGCTGGGGCATGTGCGACAACGCGCTCAAGGCATACGGGGAGGCCTACAGGCTTAAGAAAAACACGGGCTTCCGCTCGAAGGTCCTTCTGGGCGAAGGGGAGTGCCGCTTCCGTCTGAGGGACGACATCGGCTCCATAAAAGCTGCGCGCGCGGCCCTATCGAAAGGACTTCCTGCCGACAAGGCTACGGAGGCGTATATCCTTCTTGCGAGGGTCTATCTCCGCGAAGGGGACAAGGCGAAACTCGCGGATACGGTAATGCGGTGTTTCAGGAAATATCCGCATGAAGACAACAGCGCCGACGCCCTCTATCTCCTCGGCACGGCGCTCTCGGAAGAAGGGGATTACGACGGCGCGCTCGACGCGCTCGGCAGGCTTATCAAGGCATTCCCGGATTGGCCCCGCATGGACGAGGCGCTCTGGCAGGCCGGCTGGGCGCATTACAAGAAAGACGACTACGCGAGCGCCCAGGAAAGCTTCTCCATGCTTTACTCCGACTACCCGAACTCCTCGCTTGCATCGCAGGCGCTCTACTGGCGCTCGAAGGCCCTTGGCCTTACGGGCGACAAAAAAGACGCCTCGCTCCTCATCGGTCAGCTTGAGACGTCCTATCCGTATTCTTTTTACGGCATCATAGCGGCCCAGCCGCGCAGGATATTTTCGGACGGCGCAGGCCGGGACAACCTGCCCGGCCCGCAGGATATAGACGACGGGCCGGATACCCCCCCGGCAAGGCCGGACCGAAGGCTCGCAACCGCCTACGAGCTTGGCCTTCAGGGCTTGGGCAGCCTCGCCTTCAAGGAGCTTCGACACGCGGAGAGGCTTTTTAAGATCCCCCGCGAGGCCGGCAAGCTTGTAGACGCATACCATTTCATAGGGGAATACAGGAGGCCCCTGGAACTCCTCACTTCCGCCTACGCGACGAGCTTCCATGCCGGGAAGCCGGACATCCCGACGGACGTCCTCAAGGACCTCTTCCCGCTCCCGTACTGGGACGCGGTATACCTCGAAGCGGAGGGCTACGGCCTTGACCCGTGGCTCATAAGCGGGGTAATCCGCGAGGAGTCTCACTGTTCCCCGAACGCCGTGTCGCCTGTCGGCGCGGTCGGGCTGATGCAGCTTATGAAAGGGACGGCGGATATCGTGTGCCGGAAGATGAACGTGGACAGACCGGCGAAGGGAGACCTGAAGAATTACTGCTACAACATCCCGATAGGTTCCTATTATCTCCGCCAGCTTCTGAAAAAACATGACGGTCGGCTTGCATACGTCCTGGCCGAATATAACGCCGGGGCCATCGCCCTTGCAAGGTGGACTTCCGGCCAGGACATGCCGGACGACTACTTCATCGAAAACATCGATTACCCGGAAACACGCGGATACGTAAAGAAGGTGCTCCGGAATTACTTCATGTACAAGAAGCTGTATTCGCGGCAGAGATAAAAATCATCTCGACCCCCGCCGCCCGTCATTCCCGTATCAGCTTAAGATCGTCATTCCAGCGAAGGCTCCGGCGGGAATCCAGGAATTTTTTGCCTGTCATTCTGAGCAACGCGAAGAATCTGTTTTCTGCTTTGGTAGCTGCCCGATTCATCGGGCGACTTTAAACCGCCCCATAAATGGGGCAGATACAAAACCGGGAACGGTAGATGCAATTAACTAATATCACGCAATAACCGCCAAGAGCAAATCTCATCTTTCGGGAAAATTCACTGTTAGTATCAGTTCTGGATTTCCTCCTCAACCTGCCGATTATTAAAATAAAAATTGAAAATCAGCGCGTTTTTCCGGCGGTATCGGAAATGCGGCGAAAACAGCCTGCGCGGGCGGGTTTTGTGCTGTTTTCGCCGGATAGGAAAGACGTGTTTTTTGCTATGCCCGGCTACTTCCTGCCGGACGATGCAGGGGCCTGCACAGGCGCACCCACGGCAGGCGCGGGGGCCGCTTTCGCACCTCCGGATGCGGGCGCGGTAATGACTTTTATTTGGCCGGGCGACGGCGCTCCGACCATCGCCTGAGGCGCTCCGACCGGCTTACCGGTCAGCTTCGAAAGCTCTGTCCTTGCATCGGAAGTCCACGGAGAATCAGGGAATTCTTTAATCAGCCCTTCGAGCTGTCCTACGGCTTCGCCCGTGTTTCCGCTCTTCGCAAGTATCTGCGCGTAGCGGAACTTGTCCTCGTCCTTGAAGAAGCTTCCGGCGAGTTTAGAGTCCGAAACG
>DAHWTK010000131.1 GCA_027328825.1 Nitrospirota bacterium | reverse complement strand
GAAAAAGTCTGCGATTATGACGCCCTGCTCCAGGCTCCGCAAACCAAAGCCCGGAAGGGCGTTAGCCGCTTAAGCGGCTAAGGCGTACTCGTAGTTGTTGGCGAGTATGTTTGTCCACCTGGTTACGGGTCGGTGGAACCCGGCATGCAGCCCAAGCCTCGATGTTCCCGTCGAAGCCTGTCGCCCCCATGCTGTCATTATAATGAAAATCGGCAGGTTTTGCAAGGACTGCCTTCCGTGACGTTCCCGGGCTACCTTCCTTCGCGGAGTCTGTCCGCAAAATATCCGGGCAGGCCGCTTTCAATTATCGCCGACGCAACCTTCTCTACGTCATAAGGCAGCCTGAGGAATTCGGATACGACGGCTCTGTCCTTGATTTCAAGCAAGACTACGCAGGCGCGGGTGTCGCCGTCTTTGGGCTTCCCGACGCTTCCGGCGTTTATGAATACCCTGCCGCCCTGGTCTTTCCTGTAAGGCTTGTGCGTATGCCCGTATATCAACACGTCCGCGTCCGTCTTTTCGGCCATGCGCGTGGAAAACCCGCCGTCTCTGTCCTCCGTCCAGTAGAGATTGTTTTTAGTCGGAGTCGCGTGGAACAGCATGATTTTAAGGTTCTCGCAGGCAAAGGCTATACTGGACGGCAGGCCAAGCATATATTGTTTTGTTTTCCGGGTTGCGTGTTCCTTTGTCCAGTTGAAGCCCAGGTCCATAACCCTTGCCTGCATCTCGTTTTCATACCTGCATCCGCAGTGCTCACTGTCGTTTCCTACCGTCTCATCGTAGTTCCCCTGCACCCCTTCGATTTCATGTTCCGAGAGGAATCCAGCGACCTCGTTTACAAACGGCGCGTAACCGCCGATGTCGCCAAGATGATAGATCTTTTCGGCTTTGCGTTCAACAGCGGCCTGGTATGCGGCCCTGAGAGCGTCTATGTTGCCGTGTATGTCTCCAAAGATTGCTATTCTCATGGCCGCCTCAAAAAGATAAATTTACCTTACGATGCCGATGGCGCCGAGGGCGGCCCCTATGGCAAGGACCCAGGCGGGATGCCACTGGAAACGCGCCAGCAGCAAAAGGGCTGCCGCCAAAAGTCCCAAGGCGGCTATGTCGTGAAGGATCCCTGGCGACAAAAGCACAGCCGCACCTGCTACCATGCCTACTACGGCTGGCGTAACGCCACCCATGAAGTTCTTGAAATACGGAGCGTCCTTGAGGCGGGCATACTCGCGCGACATGAACGTCATTAGTATAAGGGCCGGGGTAAAAAGCGCAATGGTAGCCACAAGCGCACCCATTACGCCATGAAGATGAAACCCGGCAAAAGTAGCCAGGACAGCTATCGGGCCCGGGGTAAGATTGCTGATGGCGACTCCGTCTACGAATTCCTTTTTGGTGAGCCATCCGAGCGCTCCCAGCCTCTGCTGAAGCACAGGTATCAGGACGAAACCGCCCCCGAAGAATACGCAGCCTATTTTAAGAAACACCCATGCGACGTTGAATATTCCAGCAGACACGGAACCGACAGCCGGAAGCGCCGCTATAGCCGCAACCGAGGCGTCTCCACCGCCGGACGCCTGCGGTTTGTCTTTGGCCTTGATTCGCTTTCCGGCGATTAATCCTATAATGCCGGCACCCGCAAGAATATAGACTGCGTTTATCTTGAAAAGGGAGAGCGTAAGTGCAAGCGCCGCCATTAATACGGACGGCCAGGAGCGGATCGCCTTCCGCCCCATCGACCACGCCGCAACGAGTATAAGAGCGATGACTACCGGCCCCAGGCCGCCTATGGCGCCCTGAAGGGCTGGGATTGCATGAAAACTGAAATACAGCCAGGAGAGCAAAATTACAATGAGAACGGAAGGCGCCATAAACGCAAAAGCGCATGCAAGTCCGCCCAGCGTGCCGTACAGGCGGTTTCCGACGAACAGGGCGGTATTCACGGCAAATGGGCCGAGCACCTGCCCGAGGCCTACCCCCTGAAGAAACTCCTCAGCGTCCAGCGCGCGCCTTTTGCGTATGAGGTCCCGCTCCATCAGGGCGATTACCGCCATGCCGCCGCCGAAGCCTATGGCGCCTATCTTCAGGAAGTTAAGGAGCAGTGCCGGCAGGGAAATTGCCGGCACTGCTCTGTCGTTATGCGACGGTTCCGTTGTCATTCAGGCCGTCCCTTTTTGTTTGAGACACCGGCATGTGGAAAACCTACGCAACAATTTTCCTTCCGGTCGCCTTCTCGTAGCATGGAATGCAGACCTTCTTTTCTCCCAGTATGCGCCCGTACGGTTCCACGGTCATTTCCCCGCAGGACTCGCAGACAAATCCGCTGAAGGAGTGAGGCGATTCTTCCCACTTGTAATTCGTTACCTCGCCGATATTTATCAGCGCGTCGTCGGGGGCGTTCATAACACGCTCGACGAGGGGGGCGACCACCTCGTCCGGCACCTGGGATGCCGGAATGCCTTTCTCGCGGTATTTCGTGAAAAACTCGGTCTTCCTGTTGGCCTCCATCGCCTCAGCCTTCGGCGCGACACGCACTGCCCGGCCAGACTTCTTGTCCACAAGCGTAACGCCCCACTTTCCGTAGTTGAGCTTCTTTATGTTTCCCTTTCCGAACGTGCAGCCGGTGATCATCTGCACTCCGTCGGCGAAGCACGTCGCGCAGTGCGCGTCGCCTATCTCCACCAGCGCGACCAACTGGCCGTCCCTGGCCCGTTCCACGCCAAGGGCGTTCATTGCCGCCGCGCCAACCCGGAGTCCCATTGGCATTGCGGGGCACTTGTGGCCGTGGAACATCAGGCCGGCTTCCAGATATTTTTTCGCGTCAGTCATGCTTCACCTCCATGATGTTATTATGCGTTTTTAATGCAACGCGCCGGGCCGAAATATTTCTTCCGGAAATAAAGAGAGACGTTTACCAGGCCGATAAGCGCCGGGACTTCGACCAATGGCCCGATTACAGCCGCGAAAGCCGCCCCTGAGTTTATCCCGAAAACGGCGACCGCGACTGCGATGGCAAGCTCGAAATTATTGGACGCGGCGGTGAACGACAGTGTCGCGGCCTGCTCGTATGTCGCGCCAATCCTGTAGCTCATGTAGAAAGACACGAGAAACATGACGACGAAGTAAACAAGAAGAGGCAGGGCGATTCTCAGGACATCGAGCGGCAGGCGAACTATGTATTCCC
>DAHWTK010000130.1 GCA_027328825.1 Nitrospirota bacterium | reverse complement strand
CGCGATGTGCGGGGCCTGCAAGGCCGGGTGCCCCTCCGGAGTGGACGTGCCCGCTGTCATAGAGGCCGCGCGCGCGGAGCTTGTGGAGAAAAAGAGGAGCGAGGGGCTTGTCCGTTTCCTGGCCCGTAAGTCCCTCAAGGACAAAAAATCCCTCGACCACGCATTTTCCCTCATGGCCCTTGGGCGTGCGGCATACGGCCCGCTCGCGGCGACTCCGCTTGCCAAATACCTCCCGTATCAGTACGAGGACTTCAAGCGCAATTTCCCTAAGATTCCCAAAAAGCCCCTGTCGAAGCGCATCCCGCCCGTATCGCGCATACGGCACGCGAAGGGGACTGTGCTCTTTTACGCCGGGTGCGTCATAAACTACGTATATCCGGAACTTGGCGTTGCGGCGATCAAGGTATTGAACCACGCGGGCTATGACGTCGTATTCGTGAAGGAAGAGCTCTGCTGCGGAAAGCCCCTGCTCTCCCTGGGCGAGACGGAGGCGTTTCGCTCTGTCGCGGAAAAGAACGTGTCCCTGCTCTCCGGCGTGGAGGCGGATTTCATCGTATCTGCTTGCCCGACATGTTCCTTGACTTTAAAAGAGGAGTATCTTAAAATCCTGGTCGATAAACCGGCCTCGGACGCAGCCGCATCGCTCGGCGCGAAGGTGCGCGACATTAACCAGTTCCTTCTGCACGAGACGAATTTCATCGCAAGGCTCGACGCGGCGGAGATGGTCATCACCTATCACGACCCATGCCACCTGGCGCACGGGATGGGCGTAAAAAAAGAGCCTCGCGAGCTCCTCGACGCGGCGACGTTAGGTGGACTTGTGGAGATGCAGGAGGCGTCGCGCTGCTGCGGTTTCGGCGGGAGCTTCAGTTTCTTAAACTATGAGCTTTCCGGAAAGATTGCTAACCGGAAGGTTAAAAATATAATAAAGACCGGCGCGCCCGCAGTAGTTACGGCTTGCCCCGGATGCATGATGCACCTTGGCGACGCGCTTAAGCAGTCCGGCTCGGACGTTGCCGCTTTTCATACGCTCCAGATATACGAGAAAGCCATCAAAAAATAGGGGGAATATTTACAATGAAATTCTTTATTGATACCGCAAACGTGGAAGAAATACGCGAGGCCGTAAGCCTTGGCGTGATAGACGGCGTTACGACGAACCCTTCTCTTGTCGCAAAAGAAAAGCGCGATTTCCGGGAGCTTATCTCGGAGATATGCACAATCGTCGATGGCCCGATCTCAGCCGAAGCCGTGAGCCTCGATGCGCCGGGCATGGTTGCCGAGGGCCTGGAGCTTGCCGGCATAGACAAGGACAAGATTGTCGTGAAGATACCCATGACGAAAGAGGGCCTCAAGGCCTGCAAGCAGCTCAGTTCACTGGGTATCAAGACCAACGTCACGCTTGTATTCTCGCCGTCTCAGGCACTCCTTGCTGCCAAGGCCGGCGCGACCTATGTCTGTCTCCCTTCGTTGGCAGGCTCGACGACATATCGCACGACGGCATGGACTTAATCGAGAAGATTGTGACCATCTTCGGGAACTACGATTATAAATCGGAGGTCATCGTGGCCTCGGTAAGGAACCCTCTGCACGTAATCAACGCAGCGCTGATGGGCGCGCACGTGGCGACGATTCCTTTCAGCGTCATAGACGCCCTCGTGAAGCACCCGCTCACTGACATCGGCATCCAGAAGTTCCTCAAGGACTGGGAGAAGGTGCCGAAAGGCGTAAACGTATAAAATCTATTCATAACGCCCCCTCGCTCCCCCTCTTAAGATAAGAGGGGGATGACGGTAAAAGAACATGCCGATATACGAATATAAATGTCCCCGGTGCGGAGAGGAATTCGAGAAGCTGGTCTACGGCGGCGCGGAGGTAGTCTGCCCGAAGTGCGGGTGCGCGAAGCCGGACAAGAAGATGTCCGCGTTCGGCATGTCCGGCCAAAGCGAAAAGGGCGGCTCGCTCGCCTCGTCCGGCTCGTCGTGCTCCGGGTGCAGCTCGTCATCCTGCGCGGGCTGCAAGTAATTCAAATCCGTTGCTTTTTATAAAAAGGTAACGCCAAAAACTGCTAATTCTGCTAAACTTAATCAGTCCCGCTTTCTTTTGGTTATTTAACGACGTTCCAATTCCAATTCTTCCGGAGGCGATAAATGGACTGGCGCGACGAGGCCTGGCGTGAGGGGCTAAAAACAACCCTCGATTACAACTCTGTAACCTCCGGTTTTATTGGAGAAAACGGAATTTCCGACGGAGAGATTAACGCGCTTCTGCCAAAGGCCCGCGAGGCCCGCGAATCGCTTGCAAAGGGCCGGAGCGAGGGGGCATACCCGTTTTTCAGCCTCCCATACCAGGACACCTCGCTAATAAAACTCCTTGCCGACGACATAGCCAAGTGGGCGGAAAATTTCGTTTTATTGGGCATCGGCGGCTCGGCTCTGGGGCCGATTGCCCTGCACACAGCCTTGAGGCACCCATACCATAACCTCCTCACCCGCCGGGGACGCGGAAAGCGCCCCAGGATGTTCTTCATGGACAACGTGGATCCGGACGGCTTCGGAAGCCTCATGGAGCAATTAAACCCTGAAAAAACAGTGTTTTGCGTTATTACGAAATCCGGCGGGACAGCCGAGACTATGGCCCAGTTCATGCTCGCGCGCGGCCTCATGCAGAAGGCGCTCGGCAAGAAAAATCTTAAAAAACACTTCGTCTGTATTACCGACCCGGAAAAGGGTAACTTGAGAAAAATCGTGCAATCTGAAAGGCTTACGTCGCTTGAAGTCCCGCCTGGCGTGGGCGGGCGTTTCTCGGTTTTTACAGCCGTAGGGCTTCTTCCGGCGGCGGTTTCCGGGATCGACATAGACGAGCTCCTGGCTGGCGCGGCGGAGATGGACAGGCGGACGAGCGAGCAAAATTCCCTTGAAAATCCAGCAGATATGATTGCCATGCTTCAATATCTCGCGGACAGGAAAGGCAGGCATATCTCGGTTATGATGCCTTATTCCAGCGCGCTCAGGGACGTTGCGGACTGGTACAGGCAGATATGGGCGGAATCGCTTGGCAAACGCCTTGATTTAAAAGGAAATGTAGTGCACACGGGCCAGACGCCCGTCAAGGCCCTCGGTACGACGGACCAGCACTCCCAGGTGCAGCTGTATATGGAAGGCCCGAATGATAAAGTCTTTATTTTTCTTAGGGTTGAGAGCTTTCAGCGCGAGCTGCCGATTCCGAAAATATATAAAGATA
>DAHWTK010000012.1 GCA_027328825.1 Nitrospirota bacterium | reverse complement strand
TGGTTTATCTGAAGATGCCAAGCGGGGAGACCGGGTTTCAGAAAAACAAGATAGACATGGAAAAGACGCTGAAGGACTACGCAGCGTACCGCCAGGTGCTGAAGAAGGCGTCAAAGGCGTCCGGAGACGGCGACCACCTTGGCGCTCAGGAGCTCTATCAGGCGCTTGTCGGCATGGACAAGGACGACGCCTATGCGAGATTTCTGCTCGGATGCGAGTTTATATACCTTAAGCGATACAACGAGGCCCAGTATAACCTTATGCGCGTTCTTGAGCTCGACCCTGCATACCCGCAGGTTAATACCCGCCTTGGCGATATATACTACGCGCAGAAAAAATACGACGACGCCATCGACAAGTATCTCCTCGCCCTGGACGAAGACCCCAAAGACAAAGAGGCCCACCTGGGCCTCGGCATGTCGTATGCCAGGCAAGACATGTTCAACGGTGCGATAGAGGAACTGAACAAGGCCCTTGAGTTCAGGCCTGACTACGCGCAGGCATACGCCATGCTCGGATTCGTATACTACAAAAAGTCCAGGTTCGATAAGGCAATGGCCGACCTCGACCAGGCGGAAAAGCTCGACCCGAGGCTTCCCGAGGCGCACTACTACAAGGGCCTGCTCTATGGAGTGCTGGGCGTGGAGAGCACCGACTCTTCAAAGCGAATCGATTACCTGGACAAGAGCATAGAGGCCTTCAGAAAGGCCGTCCAGTTGAGGAAAGATTACCCGGAGGCCCATGCGGATCTCGGCACCGCGTTCTACAAGCGAGGTTCCGTGGCCCGCGCGGTGCAGGAGTTCAAAATTGCCATTTCCCAGAAGCCGGACATGGCTATCGCGCACAGCAACCTCGCGGGAATATACCTGCGGAAGGGCTATTACGAGCAAGCCGTGACGGAGGCAAAGGAAGCGGTTTCATACGAGCCGAACCTTGTCGAGGCATATTTTATAATGGGGAATGCATACGCCGACATGGGAAATTACGGAAGGGCGGCACGCGCGTATGACCGTTACCTCTACTACGCTCCCGACGGCGCCGCCTCTGAAGATGTCAAGGCCCGTCTGGACAGGGTATTAAGAGAGGGCGGGCAATAGTTGGAGGGTCGATACCTTAAATACTACAGGGATTCGGCATGGCAGGCGCTGAAGGCCGAGGATTACCGGAAGGCGTTTGATTATGCCCAGAAGGCCCTTGCGAGAGACCAGTATAATCTCGAAGCGTTAAATACCGCCGCTATCGCCGCGACAAGACTTGGTGACTACGGCAGGGCCGCTGCGCTTTATGAGCAGGCGCTGGTCATACAGGGCGAAACTCCTGAAGTATATCACAACCTTGGGCTTCTTCTTGCCAGGATGGGAGATCACAAGGGCGCCATAAAGGTATACCGCGAGGCGCTTGCCCTCGACCAGGAATCGGCTGAGGTATACCTCTCTCTCGCGGATTCTCTTGGCGAGACCGATCAGGTGGAGGCTGCGCTTGCGGCTTACGACGAAGCCTTAAGGATAAATCCGGACCTGAAGGACGCGCTCTACAATAAGGGCGTAACCTTAAACCGGGCGGAACGCTTCAAAGAGGCGGAGGCGGTATTCAGGACCCTTTTGAAGGACGGCCCGGACGAACCGTCTTGGCTGGAGGGCAGGGCATACTCCCTGAGTCACCTGGGGCAGTACGCAGATGCGCTTAAGCTTTACAGAAAGGCTCTCGTGGCCACACCTGACAATGCCGGCCTATCCTACAACGCCGCCCTGATGCTGGAAAAACTCAGGCATCCGGAAGAGGCTGTCATGGCCCTCGACCGGGTACTCGAACTCGCCCCCGCCTTTCCGGGCGCCGCCCTTGAGAAGGCGAATATACTTGGAGATATGGGCTTGGACGAGGAAGCTGTAAAGATCTACGACCAGGAAGCCAAAAAAACCCCGGACGACCCCCTTATATACTTCGACCGCGGCATATCGCTTGCGAGACTTGGAAGATATGAAGCGGCCCTCAAGGATTTCGAGCGCGCACTCCGCCTTGAGCCGGGGAACGCGGATACCCTGAACAACAAAGGGAGCGTGCTCATCTCCCTGGGCAGGGAAAAGGAAGCCCTTGAATGTTTTGACGAGGTACTGAAGGCAGACAAAAAAAATGTTATGGCGAACTATAACCGGGCCTGCGCGTATGCCAGGGCCGGAGACGCAAGGTCCTCCGCCAGCGCCCTCAAACGGGCGGCTCAGCAGGACAGGGGCGTTCTGGCTCAGGCGGAGGATGACCATGACTTCGATGCCGTCCGCAATGCGCCGGAATTCCAGGCTTTTTTGGGGCGCGATTCTTAATTAATATTAGTAATCAGTCAAGGCTCTTGACAATCAACCCGGTTTTGTCCGATAATCGGGCTATAGCTTCCGTTCTTGCCGAAAGAGAGGACATATGGCTCGCCAGCCGAAGGAGCAGCAGAGCGGGATAAGCAGCAAGCTTAAACTCTCCTATTTCATCGCTTCCATCATCCCGCTTGCCGTAATGACATACCTCTATCTTACCTACATCTCGCCGCAGATACAGGGCGAGAAAAATTTCGGTATCAGTTCTACCATAGGCACCTTGCTCCTTCTTACCATATTTCTCTCCGTAATGGGGCTTATTCTTACCAACCGTGCCGCAGGCGAGTCTATAGATACACTTAAAAAGCTCAACAACAGAATGGACGCCCTGCTCGATCTCACCAAGAGCTTCCGGGAGGGCTTCTATGTCGATGTCCTTCTCGATTCTATCGCAAGCTCTGCGGCAAAGCTTTTAAACGCCGAAGCAAGCTCCATACTACTTTACGACGACTCAGGCGCCCTGAAGTTCGTACATCTCTTCGGTGTGGGCTCCCTGGCCTTGAAAGGCAGACAGGTAAAAATCGGCGAGGGCATAACGGGATGGGTGGCGAGGGAGGGGACGCCGGTCCTCGTGAACGATGTGCGCTCCGATCCACGTTTCTCAAGCAAATACGACAACGACACGGGTTTTAAAACCCGCTCGATTCTCTGCGTCCCCCTTACGCTTGGGGGCAGAACTATCGGCATTTTGGAAGTCCTTAACAAGAAAGACGGCGAGAAGTTTTCCGAGCAGGATACGAAGATTTTATTCTCAATGGCAGACCACGCGGCCCTGTCTATTTACAGAACAAAGTCCAACGAGTCCTCCCACAGCGATTTCATACAGGTGACGGAGATTCTGCTTTCCGCGATGGACTATCACATCCCTGAGAAGAAGGGACATGCAAGGCGCGTGGCAAGGTATTCCGTGAAACTCGCCAAAGATATGGGACTTAACGAGGATGAACAGAAAAAAATCTATTTCGGCGCGCTCCTGCACGACATTGGGCTTTTGAAATTTGGCAAGGACGAGCACTGGAGCATGCAGAAGTTCGAGCTTCATCCCGCGCTCGGCTACGACATGATAAAAACCATCAGCATATGGGGGCCGACCGCATCACTCGTGCTTTCCCATCACGAACGCTACGACGGCAACGGCTACCCCAGGGGTATCGCCGGGACGGAAATACCGCTCGGCGCAAGGATAATCGGCGTTGCCGAGGCATTCGACGCTATGATAAGCGCAAAGTCCTATCAGCCCGCCAAGAGTTTCGAAGAGGCCCTCACCGAGCTCAAGGCCAATTCAGGCACCCAATTTGATCCCGCCGTAGTAGGCGTTTTCGCTGCAAATTTCAGAAAAGAAGACGTAATGGATTAATTCCGGACTGGGGAGTTAATAGCCCTGTAAGCGCAAAGGCAAATTAAAACAAAGGCCGCCGGGATTTCCGACGGCCTTTGCAAACTAAAAAAAGAACTTATAAAACTACTTCTTGTGACACTTGTTGCAGGTCTTCGCGGAGACACCGAAGGCTATCTTGCCGTTGTGGCACGCACCGCAGAACTTGCCAGCCTTGATGTCCGACATCGTGATCTTGTCGGCCCCTTTCTTCATGTGGAAGAGCTTCATGTGGCAGTTCTTGCAGGTTACCTGCTTCCCGTCTACCTTCTGCTTAAGATGGAAGGAGTGGGAATAGGTGACCGGACCCTCGCTGCCGACATTCGTGAGCTGGAAATCCGGGGGAGCGGCAAAAACTACACCCGCAACCGCGAGGGCCATAACGGCCGCCATGGTAAGGATAAGCAGTTTCTTCATTTTTTCACCTCCTTTCTTTTTAAAAAGCTTTGAGGGAGAATTACCTCTCGGCATTAGACGACTTGAATACTAAAAGGTTGACAATATCCCCTAAAAATACTATTCAAAGATTAAATTGTCAATAATATTATTCTGGAAATTCGATAAAAAAATGACATCCGATAATGCAGGATGTTATAATAATGTTAATAATTCAACAACTGGGAGGTTTTGTATGCCGATTAAAGTCGATAAGAATACGATAATAGGCGAGGCTATTAAAGCGGACCCCGAGGTCAGGTTGGTTATCGAGAAACATTTCGGGAATGGGTGCTTTACGTGCCCGGGTATAAACATGGAATCAATAGGCTTTGGCTCACTCATGCATAATCTCGATCCACAGAAGGTGGTCGATGAGATAAACGAAACCCTTTCAAAAAAATAGCCCTGTCCTTTTCAAGCGACCGGCGCCAGGGATTTGCGCATTTTGTGCATTACCCTGCGGTATTAGCTCGTTTTCGCTCATTACTCCTTTCCGCAGGGCCTTAAGTTAAATTTTTTTAAGGAATTTCAATGGAATGGGGTGCGCATTTTTGCGAAATTTGTCTTGAATAAAAACCTGGTCTTAATATATAATTGAGGGCGAAAAGGCTCTCAGCAGTAAAAGCCGCGCTCTGAAAGGTGCCGATGCCAGTTTTTGTTTATAAGGCCGGGAGAGAAGACGGAAGCGTTTTCGTAAAGGAGGCGGAAGCCGAAAGCCCGGAGGCGCTGAGGAAGGAGCTGGAAGACAGCGGCTACCTCGTGCTCCATCTCGCTAAACGCCGCGCCATCGGGCCGGGAGCGGATCTTTTCCAGAAAAAGCTGAAAACCGAGGATTTCCTGGTATTTAATCAGGAACTGCTTGTGCTTATAAAGGCAGGTCTGCCTATAGTCCAATCTCTCGACATTCTTGCCGACAGAACCCTTATCCCGTCGTTCAAAGACGCACTTGTGGACGTCAAGACGGAGATACGGGGCGGCAAGGCGCTTTCCGACTCCATGGACAGGCATCCAAGGTTTTTCCCGGAGCTTTACTGCAATTCGCTCCGCGCAGGCGAAAGGACCGGCAATCTGGCTGAGGTGCTCGGACGCTTTATAATTTATCAGAAAAAACTGCTCGAAGTTAAAAGAAAGCTGAAAACCGCGGTAACCTATCCCATATTCCTCGTCGGCGTGACAATCCTTCTCCTTGTTTTTCTACTTACATATGTCGTGCCATCCTTCACCCAGATATATGCTGACACGCAGTCGAGTCTGCCCACGCCTACGATAATTCTGATGAACGTGACGCAGTTCCTTAAGACATACATTCTGCTTTTCATAGCCTTGGGAGTCGCACTGGTTTTTGCCTTCCGGGCATGGTATAAAACCCCCGACGGAAGGCTTAAGACGGATTCATATCTCCTGAAGGTCCCGCTCCTGGGCGATACGCTCAGAGGCTATATCATCAGCACCATGACGAGGACTTTGGCGACGATTCTCGCCGGAGGCATACCCATGCTCCAGGCCCTGGAGATGGTTGCGAAATCCGTCACTAACCGCGCTATATCGGAAAAGCTCAGGTATACACAGGAGAGAGTGCGGGAAGGAATAAGCCTTGCCGCGTCGCTCGAGGAAACTAAGATAATGCCCGTGATGACAATCAGGATGATAGAGGTCGGAGAAGCCACGGGTGCCCTCGAGAGTATGCTGGACGATATTTCGACTTTTTACGAGGACGAGGTGAACGTCCGCGTGCAGAGAATGACCAACCTCATCGAACCGGTGATAATGCTTTTAATGGGTGCCGTTGTGGGCACGATAGTAATAATAATGTACCTGCCTATATTCGAGCTGGCCGGGACAGTCAAGTAAAGGTCTATCAGGCGAAATGGAAGATAATCGCAGCCCTTACGAAGAGAACGCATCCGTCGGATTAACTCCGGGCGCGGCAACCGAAAAGGCAACCATTCTCGTCGTGGACGATGAGCGGGACCTCCTTGCGCTTATCTCCAAGATTCTTACATCGGGCGGTTTCTCCGTCCTTTCCGCCTCCAACGGAGTCGATGCTTTGGAGAAAGTCAAGGAAGCCTCGCCTGACCTCGTTTTGCTCGATTACATGATGCCCGGCATGAACGGCCTGGATGTCTTAAAAGAAATAAAGAAATTTCGCTCTGATACGGCGGTAATAATCATTACGGGACGTGGAAGCGAGACAACCGCGGCGGATTCCATAAAGATGGGCGCGGTAGGTTATATACCCAAGCCGTTCGATAGGGAAAGCCTCCTCGGCGCTGTCAGGCGCGCCCTTAGCGAGCGCAAGGAGCGCCTTGAGGCCGAAGACCAAGAAATAATAAAAATATCCAGGATGGTCGGCAAACAGCGCATAGGAGACGTCATAACCTCCAAGGGATATGCAAGTCCCACGGAGATAGAGAATATCCTGGAGGCCGCAAAAAACGCAGATAAGAGGGTGGGGCAGGTTCTGCTTGAGGCCGGGGTAATATCCGAGGAGCAGCTTGCCAGGAGCCTCGCGTTCCAGCACGGCGTCAAGTTCATAAATCTGTTCAATTTCCACATCGAGCCGCGCTTCTTCGAGACAATTTCCTACGAGCTTATGGACCGCTACCAGTTTGTGCCCTACGAAGAGGAGGGCGGAAGGCTCATAATCGCTGTCTCAGACCCCACAAATATTATCATGGTGGACGAACTGGAACTGCTTCTGGGCCGACCCCTTGGGATATGCGTGGCGACAAAGGCGTCAATAGCCGAGGCGCTGAAGAGGAGCGAGGGTTCCCAGAGGGTGCTGAAGGAGGTGACCGAGGAGTTCAAGCTACATCTTGTCAAGGAGACCGAGGAGGGCGAAGAGACGCTGTCCATGGACCGCCTGGGCGAGGAGATAAGCCCGATTATAAAGCTTGTGGACACGATACTCTTTTCCGCCATCCAGAAGCGGGCCTCCGACATACATATAGAATCGGACGAGATGCACGTGATTGTGAAGTACAGGATAGACGGTGTGCTCTACCGGGCCATGGACCCGATAGACGCGCGTTTCCAGACGACCATCATCTCGCGCATCAAGATCATGTCCGAGCTCGATATCGCCGAGCGGCGCATACCGCAGGACGGGCGTTTCAAGATAAAGCTGAAGGATAAGAAGATCGATTTCCGCGTATCCATAATGCCGTCCATATTCGGGGAGGACGTGGTCATCAGGATACTGGACAAGGAGTCGATAACGGCGGACCTCCACGAGCTTCGGTTAGACCGCCTTGGATACTCGGAAAACGACCTTAAACGCTTCAGGAAGGCCGTGCTCGAGCCTTACGGCATGGTGCTTGTAACCGGGCCGACGGGTTCCGGCAAAACCACTACTCTGTATGCCGCCATAAGCGAAATCAATACCGCAGAAGACAAGATGATAACCATAGAAGACCCCGTTGAATATCAGCTTCCGGGCGTCGTGCAGATACCGGTCAACGAAAAGAAGGGTCTTACATTCGCGCGCGGGTTGCGTTCCGTACTGAGACACGATCCGGACAAGATACTGGTGGGCGAGATACGAGACCCCGAAACCGCCCAGATAGCGGTCGCGGCGGCTCTGACGGGGCACCTCGTCTTTACCACCGTCCATGCGAACAACGCCTTCGACGTCATAGGGCGATTCACCAACATGGGTGTGGAGCCCTATAACTTCGTAAGTTCCTTAAACTGCATCCTGGCCCAGAGGCTTGTAAGGATGATATGCCTTAACTGCAAACGCCCGGCCAAGCTCTCCAGGGAGATTATAGCTGATTCCGGGGTTGATTACGACGACGTGGTAAAAAAGGGCATCGTGTTTTACGAAGGCAGGGGCTGTGCGGAGTGCAACGGAACGGGATACAAGGGCAGGAAAGCCATTACGGAATTCCTCGACCTCACCGACCGCATAAAAGAGATGATGCTTGAGAGGCGGCCCGTCTCCGAGCTCAGAAAAGCGGCGCTTGAGGAAGGCATGAGCACCTTGAGGCAATCAGCCCTTCATAAGGCGTTCGCCGGAGAGACCACCCTGCGTGAGATAAACAGGGTTACGTTTGTGGAGTAATTTATGTTTTCCCTGAAAAAGAACCTCGGCCTTGAGATAAGCCAGAAGGCGCTGCGGGCCGTAAAGCTTAAAAAAAACGGAGGGGCCTTCGAGGTCCAGTGGCTTAAGGAAGCCCCGCTTCCCGACGGGCTTGTCCAGGATTCCTTCACGGAACCGAATCTCCGCGATATTCCTGAATTCACGGCGGCTGTCAAGGGTCTTTTGAACGGCAACGCGCGCGGGAGCCATACTGCCGTCGCTCTTCCGGACTATATCGCAAGGGTTCAGGTGCTGGATTTCGATTCCGCTCCCAAAAAAGACGATGCGGAGCAGATGCTGAAGTGGCGGCTGAAAAAAATCCTGCCTTTCGAGATAGACCTTGCGACGCTCAGGTGGCAGTATCTGGGCAAATTCATCGTGAACGAAAAGGAGCAGCACCGCTACCTTGCCTCGATAATAAAAACGGAAATACTATCCCAATACCGGAACGCTCTCTCAGGCGCGGGCCTGAATACAAAAAGACTGGGGCTGGCTACCTTTTCCATCTGGAACCTCTTCAGCGCAAATGTTGTCAGAGAACTCGGCAACGAGGCCGATTTCGCCTTGATGAATCTCTCCGCGGGGAAGCTTTCTGTAATAATATTCTCGAAGGGATCTCCGCACTTCATGCGGCTTAAAGACCTGGGGAAATTAGACGATTCCGGAGAATACCCCCTTGACGTTATACGGATTCTCAGGGAATTAAACGCGTCCCTTGTTTATTATAAGGAAAATTTTTCTTCCGCGCCTGTCCGGACGGTATACATTACGGGCGATGCCGGGGGTGTGGACGAGCTTACCAAGGAGGCCTCCGCGAGGTCCGGCATAGACGCGCGGGCATTCTCGCTCGCAAGCGCTGTACAGCCCGGGGCTGCCGTGAATCTCCCGGCCTGTTTTTCGGCGGCATGCGGCGCGGCTCTTGAAATATAACGGAAATATTATGCGCATAGATATAAACTTCGCATCAAAGGAATACCTGTTGGCAAGGAAGGTCTACCTGTCCCTTGCCGCCGCAATCGCGGCCTCGGCCCTGGTCTTTGCCTACAATCTCGGTATATACAGCAGTTCTGCGCAGAAGGCAGACGTATTTTCAAGACAACTTTCAATGCAAAAGAAAATAGCGTCCGAGATGGACGTAAAGCTTGCGGAAATTGAAAAAGGCGTCAACGCGGCAGACGTTAAGGCGGCTCTCGGCGAGGCTGATTTCGCCAACAGCGTCATCGCCATACGGGTTTTTTCCTGGACGACTTTTCTAAACCGGCTTGAAGGAGTGGTGCCGGAAGGGGTGGGCATAGACAACATCTCCCCGGATTTCCAGTCCCTGAATATTAATATTTCCGGAAACGCAGTTTCATCCGACAGATTGATGGATTTCATGGATAGGCTGACAAAATCCAAGTATTTCGAAGAGATACCGCCTACTTTTCATTCAAACAGGACGATGGTTGACAAGGATACAGGCAAGACTCTTCAGGCATTCGGCCTTGCAATAAAATACAGTCCGGACGGGTCGCACACCTTCAAGAGCCCTTATGTAAACAAGGAGGGGCTGCATTGAAAGAGTGGGGCCGGCTTATAATCAAGGATAGAAAGGCGCAGGTGCTTGCGATTCTTCTCGGCGTAATGCTCCTTGTAAACGGCGGATTTTACCTGCTTAAGACAAAGCCTTCTCAAGCTATGGCCTCAAGCCTTGAAAAAACGCTTCAGGATAACCGGCGGGCGATAATGGCGAAGCAGGCGCAGTACCGGCTTTACGCCTCTTTCGGGCGCGGAAAGGAGCAGCTTGAGTCCTTCAAAAAAATGCTCCCGACAAAGTCGGATTATACCGGCATCATAAGGAATATTTTCAGGATGGCCCGTAAAGACGGGGTGAAGAGCGACTCCATAACCGTGGAAAAAAGACAGGTTGCGCACGGAGACATAGACCAGATTGTCTTTTCCTTGCCCGTATCCGGCAGTTACAGAGACGTTCGGAAGCTTGTTTACGACATGGAAAATTCCGCCTTGTTTTTAACCATAGACCATCTCAACTTCAACGGCGCCGGAAAAACGGGCGATATATCCGTCACTCTCGGTCTCAGCGTCTACTTGAGGTCGTGATGAAGAATAAGAAAAAAGCCATACTCGTGACAGTGCTTTTCGCCCTCCTGGGCGTACTGATATTTACAAAAATATACTCCGGCTCCCATAAAAAAACCGCTGTTTCCGTGCCCGTGAAAAAAACAGCCGCAAAGGCCGTCGTACCAAGAAAGGCCATTACCGTTAACCTCGACCTTCTGAACAGGCCGAAGGCCGATTTTGCCGCCTCAAAGAACATCTTCGCCCCGGTATATGTGAAGCCTTCGCTCCCGAAGCTTATCGGCAGGGCCGGGCTTGAGGCAAAGGGCAAAGGAAATATTACTGTGACTCCTCTTAAACCTCTCCCGCCGCCACCGCCGCCGAAATCGCCTGCGGAGATAGCCGCGGACAACGCCCGAGAGGAAATAAATAAGATAAAGGTCATGGGGTTTCTAAAAAGGAAACTCAGGACGGACGTATTCCTGTCCCTTGGGCAGGAAAATTATGTCGTGGCCAAGGGCGGCAAGATAACGCGTGATTATTACCTGACGGACGTGACCGATAATTCTGTTACCATATCGGACAAGACGACGGGCGTTTCGGTAAAAATCAACACGAATTTTTCAAAAAACGCGTCCGCCGAGGTTTATCCTTCTCCCGGATACGGCAACGGCGTCGGCCCGTCGATGGGCGGGATGGGTTATAATCCAAGGATGCAGTCTCCGGGGATGGGCTATCCCGGCCCTGCGGCGAGGAAACTCCCCGGACCGATGGGAATCCGGCCCGGTATCGTGCTGCCGGGCGTCCCGGCTGCCAGGGGTGCGGCGGTACAGAAGCCCTCAATGGATCCTTTGAATAATTTTTCTTTAAGATAAATACCGGCTTTTTCCTGAAAGGGGGAACATGCACAGGCTCACCAGACTTTCCATGGCGCTCGTCCTCATATGCACGCTCCTTGCGGGCTGCGCGGGAGACGTCGCCTTCAAAAGAGGAGAACAATACGACGTGGAGGGGGACCTGGACCGGGCGGTGGCGTATTATCGGGATGCGCTCCAGCACGACCCGGACAACATAACCTACAGGACGCGGCTTACGAGAGTTCAGCAGGAGGCCGCCCTCCGGCACATGGACAGGGCTATGTATTATCTCAAGGAGAAAAATCCCGACGCCGCTCTTTTCGAGGCCGGGCAGGCGAACATATACGACCCCGGCAGCGCGAAGGCGCGCCAGCTCATGGAGACGGCCAAGAAGCTTAAAAGAATACAGGAATATATTACGGACGGCAGGAGCTACCTTGCAGCGGGGAGGCCCAGCGAAGCCGTAAACGAGTTCTACAGGGTGCTCGACATCGACCCTCAAAACAAGATTGCCAAGAAATACGTGGAAGAGATAACGAAGCGGAAGGTGCAGGAGAACGAGGAGGACGAGCTTACACTTGCATCGAACGAGCCAATAACGCTGTCGTTCAAGGACGCGAAATTAAAGGAGGTATTCGAGTTTCTCTCGAAGATATCCGGCATCAGCATTCTCTTCGACGAGGACGTGAAGAACCAGCCGGTTACAGTCTTCGCAAAGGACGTTTCATTCAAAGAGGCGCTGAACCTGCTCCTTGCTACGAACAAGCTCTTCATGAAGAAGATTGCGGAAGACGCCATCATAATAATTCCCAAGACAAAAGCGAAGGAAGACCAGTACCAGGACTTGAAGATTAAAACATTCTACCTCTCTCACATCCAGGCAAAGGACATGGTGAACATCCTGCGCACAATGCTCGAAACGAGGCGGATAATAATAAACGACACCCTCAATTCCATCACGCTCCGGGAGACCCCGGACAAGCTGAAGCTCGCGGAAAAGCTCATCGAGGCGAACGACCGGCAGGACTCCGAGGTCATCATAGACTGCGACGTCATGTCCGTGGACAGGGGGCCGAACACGAGAAACTACGGGATTTCATGGCCCACGTCGGTGACGGGGACATGGCTCGGAGGTGTCGGCGGCTTGACGGCTGGAGTGCCGGTCACCACTCCTAGTGGAACTACGTCTTCCGGTTCACTACCAAGTTCAGTGCCGACCTCTGTCACTACAAATTGGCGGTCTTTGATTAAGGGCAATGCTGGCAATAATCTCATCTTCAGCTATCCCTCTGCCACGGCCACGCTCTCCGAGACGTTCGCCAAGGCCGAGACATTGACGAACCCGCAGATACGCGCGCTCAACAACCAGCCCGCGAAGATACTCATAGGCAGCCGCATACCCGTCCAGACGGGCACAGCCGTCGCGGGCGCGATAACGACCTCGACGTTCGAATACCGGGACATAGGCATAAAGCTCACCGTCGTGCCGAACATTGGCATCGGCGGAGACGTTAAGCTCAAAGTAACGCTCGAGGTAAGCTCGCTTGGCGGAAGCATTACCGTGGGCGGCCAGAGCGAGCCGACCTTCAACACCACAACGGCGGAAACGACCTTAAGCCTCAGAGACGGCGAGAAGGTCATAATTGGCGGCCTGATGGACAACTCAACAAACATCAGCAACAGTGGCCTCGCCGGACTTATGGACATACCCATCCTTGGCAAGCTCTTTTCGGACAATGTCGTCGGCCCCAACAGCAAGCGCGAGCTGGTAATGACGCTCACGCCGCACATAATCAGGCCGCTTGAACTTCCAGGCCGGAGGGATACGTCTTTCTGGTCCGGGACGGAACAGGCATACGACACAAAACCCCTGTTCGAGGAAAAGAAGACGAACCTCTCCATCCCCGAGACGGAAGCCGCCCCTGCGTCCGAGGTATCCCAGGCCCCGACGCCTGCGGCCCCGGCAGGCCCGGCCGCAGGGACAAAGCCCGCAACCCCGGTACCCGTAGCCCCGACAGGCCCTGCCGCAGGGACGATGCCCCGCCCGCCCCAAACGCCTGCCAAGCCCGGCGCGCCCGCAAAACCGGGAACGCCCGCAAAGCCGGGGGCAAAGACAACGCAGGCGGAGAAACCGGTGGAAACGCCGCCGCAATCCGTGCCGACGCTCAGTAAAATTGGGCGCGTGGGCACGCTTTCGTTCTCCCCGGAGGTAACACCCGTGGGGGTGGGGCAGGAGATAACTATTGACGTAAAGGCGACGAACCTGGACTCCACGTTCGAGGCGCCGCTTTCGATAATCTATAACCCGAAGCTCGTCAAGTTCGTAAAGGCGACTGAGGGCAATTTCATGAACGTGGACAAGCAGCCGACGTCTTTCATGGCCAGCGCAAACGAAAAAATCGGGCTGATAAAGGTGATGCTCACAAGGCTTGGAAGGATACCCGGGATCGCCGGTTCCGGGAATTTATTCTCCCTGACATTCAAGGGCATCGCCCCCGGCATCAGTCCTCTGGTGTTCAAGCAGAACGACCTGAAAGACGTGCACGGCGTCACGGTCCCGGCGGACCTCAAGACAGGCACGCTGTATGTAAGGTAGTCTGGAGTAAGGCGAAGTGAGACATGAAAAATCCTGCAGCAATAAGATGTTTTAACGAGCGCGGCATTACCCTGACCGAGCTTGTGGTCGTCATGGTGGTGATGTCCATTCTGGCGTCCGTGGCTATGCCGGTCTACCGCATGTCCATAAAGCGAGACAAGGAGGCTATACTCAGGGACGAACTGCGGGAGATGCGAGACGCAATCGACGAATATAAAAAACTGTCCGACGAGGGGCTGATTGCAAAACAGGCCGGAGACACCGGATACCCGAAGACGCTCGATAACTTGACAAAGCTCATAACGCTTCAGAACCCCGGGATAGTAGTGGCGGGTGCGCCGCAGATGCCTAAGAAAATCAGGCTCCTGCGTAAAATCCCGATGGACCCTATGACCGGGAAGGCCAAGTGGGGCATGAGGAGCAACGCGGACGACCCGGACAGCACCGTATGGGGCGGACAGGACGTGTTCGACGTCTACTCGCTCTCCACCGGCACCGCGCTGGACGGGACGAAATACGCAGACTGGTAGTAACGCCCCCTCTGTCCCCCTCTTAAGATAAGAGGGGGATAGGGGAGTTATGAAAAGGATAGAAATGCAACTTATAAAAAACAGAAAGGGTTTTACACTACTGGAACTTATGGTGGTCGTAGCCATCATCGGCATACTTGCGACGCTTGCCGAGCCCGAGTTCAAGACGGCTGTCCTCAAATCCAAGGAGGCCGCGCTAAAAGAAGATCTTTTCAACTTCAGAAACGTACTCGACCAGTATTACGCCGACAACGGCAAATATCCGGACACCCTGGACGACCTCGTGACTAAAGGCTATATGCGCTCAATTCCGCCCGACCCAATGACGGGGTCTAAAACAACCTGGCGTCTTGAATACTATACCGGAGACAACTCGGACTCAGGCTCTTCCGACTCCTCGGACTCATCGGACTCCTCTGGCTCCTCAGGAGGCGACTCCGGCGGAATTTATGACGTCCATAGCGGAAGCGACAAGATTGGAACGAACGGTGTGAGCTATGCGGACTGGTAAAAACAACGCCGGCTTCACATACATGGGTATGCTGGTGATCATACTGATCATAGGCATAAGCTCGGCGGCGCTCGGGCGCTCCTGGAAGCTTTTCACCAGAGAGGAAAAGGAGAAGGAACTGCTCTGGCGCGGAAACCAGTTCCGGCTGGCTATTGAACGGTATTACAACGACCCGCGGCACAAGGGCAAGTATCCGACATCCCTGCAGGACCTCCTCCAGGACCCGGCGTATCTTAACCCCGTGAGGGACCTGAGAAAGTTATATAAAGACCCCATGACAGGAAAGGCCGACTGGGCGCTGGATCCTCCGCCTGCGCTGGGCGGCGGGACAATCGCCGGCGGCACGCTCGTTGCGGGCCAGGCCATCGGAGGCGTCCACAGCATAAGCGACAGGAGGCCCCTGAAGAAGGACAATTTCGACCTTGCGGACATTTCGTTCCGGAACAAGACAAAGTATTCGGAGTGGATGTTCGATTATAACCCGAATGCGGCGCAAGGCCAGGTACAGATCATTCCGGGCGGAATGGCTGTTCCCGCAACCGGCCAGACCCCGGCAATGCAGACTCCCGCCTCTACCGGGAATCCTTTCGGCGGGCAGAATTTTTGAAAGCCGGGCGCGCCTGAAAACGGTTTTATCAGTCATACGCGGTGATTAATGTTTTTCAAGAGTTTAAGGACCAAAATAATCTTCTTTACCGTCGCAATACTTATCCTGGCAATCGGCTTTGGCGCCTGGATACTCGTCGATCTGCAGATAATGGAACTCCGCAAGATGACGGAGGACAAGCTTACGATACTCGCCAACACCATCGAGCGCTCCCTCGAAACCGCAATGCTCGAAGGCAGAAGCCAGGACGTGCAGAGGATCGTCGAGATGGTTGGGACGCATAACAAAATATACGCAATCCGGGTATTGGACGCCGACGGTTTCGTGCTTCGTTCCGCAAGAGAGTCCGAGATAGGAATGCGCGCGAATCTCGACTTCTCCTCCATGCAGATAGAGGATCAGTCCAACATCATTATTCAGGATAAAAACGAGCGAGGAGACACGATACTCCGCAACCTCCGCCCGATATTGAACCGACCGGCTTGTTTCCGGTGCCACGACGCAAGCCAGAGGATAAACGGCGTGCTGGAAGTGGACGTCTCTCTTGACGAGATGGAAAGGCACGTGGAAAAGCTCAAGAAGACAATGGCAATCTGGGCCGCCTCAATAACATTGCTTCTTGCGTTTGCGCTCTCCGCGCTCCTGTCAAGGATTGTCACGACTCCGATAATAGACCTTACGAATACCATGGCGAAGGCCGAAGAAGGACTCGATGTCCGTGCGAAGGTTGTCTCCGAGGACGAGCTCGGCAGGCTTGCCCACAGCTTTAATTCGATGATCATAAAACTCAACAAAACCAAGAGGAAGGTCGAAAAACTCCACTACGAACAGATGAGACGGGCGGACAGGCTGGCCACGGTCGGCGAGATGGCGGCGGGTATTGCCCATGAGATTAAAAATCCCCTCACGGGTATAGCCGGAGTGATACAGATACTGGGCAGGGATTTCCCGCCCGAGGACTCCCGGCACAAGATAATAAAGGAAGTCCTGGAACAGATAGACCGGCTGGACAAGGCGGTAAAAAACCTGTTGTCTTTTGCCAGGCCGCCGGCGCCAAACCTCGCCGAATTAAACATAAACGAGCTTATGGAGAAGATAATAGCCTTCCTCTCGCCGCAGTTCTCGAAGAACAGGGTCCGCGTGCAGAAGGACCTCTCGCCCGACATCCCGGACGTCTCGGGAGACCCGGAGCTCCTCCAGCAGGTGTTTTTGAATATAATCTTGAACGGTGTCCAGGCCATGCCGGAAGGCGGGGAGATGCTGATAAAGACCTCTGTGAAACCGGCCCCCGGAATATGTGCGCAAAATACGGACCCGGAGACTGAAGAAGGACTCCGCGAGCCGGACTCGGAGATTGTCTCCGTGGCAATATCCGATACCGGGAGGGGCATACTGCCGGAAAACATCGAAAAGATATTCACCCCATTCTTTACCACGAGACAGCAGGGGACGGGCCTCGGCCTGTCCATTACCCAGAAGATAATAGAGCAGCATGGAGGCAGCATCACTGTGGATTCCGTACCCGGTAAAGGCACGGCATTCACGATTGACCTCCCCGCTGCAAAGGACAGGTTGCCAGAGGCGGTCGCATAAACACGAGGATTTCACGAATGGAAAAAACCAAGATACTGGTAGTGGACGACGAACATCTCATCCGATGGACGCTGGAACAGCACCTGGGCAAGGAAGGTTACGACGTATATACTGCCGAGGACGGAGAAAAAGCCCTTCAGATGGCGGCTGACCTTGCTCCGGAACTGGTGCTGCTCGACAATCAGCTCCCCGGCATACAGGGAATAGAGGTTCTGGGCAGAATAAAGGAAATAGACAAGGATATTATCGTCATAATGATAACCGCGCACGGGCTGCTTGAGACGGCTGTGAAGGCGATGAAGCTCGGCGCGTACGACTATATCAGCAAGCCTTTCAACCTCGACGAAATTACCCTTACCATCAGGAAGGCACTGGAGACGGTCTCGCTCCGCGAAGAAGTAAAGCTTCTGAAAGAGCAGCAGAAAACCACCTCGCGCGCCTGCAACATAATCGGGAAAAGCCGCGCAATCCTGAATGTGCTGGAAATGATTCAGAAGATAGCGTTATCCGATGCCAGCACCGTCCTTATCCAGGGAGAGTCCGGCACCGGTAAGGAAGTGGTGGCCAGGGCTGTCCACGCAAACAGCTCGCGCGCGGACAAGCCGTTTATGGCCATAAACTGCGTATCACTGCCTGAAAATCTCCTCGAATCCGAGCTTCTGGGGCACGAAAAAGGCGCCTTCACGGACGCGAAAGTCCAGAAAAAAGGTCTCCTGGAGCTTGCGGACGGCGGCTCGGTATTCCTGGACGAGATAGGGGACATGCCGTATTCCATGCAGGCCAAACTCCTCAGGATACTGGAAGACAAGATTTTCAAGCGTGTCGGGGGCGTAAAGGACATTCAGGTGGACGTCCGGGTAATATCGGCCACGAACCAGGACATAAAAAAGCTGATGATGGAAAACAGGTTCAGAAAAGACCTGTATTACCGTTTGCAGGTCGTGCCGATCTACCTGCCGCCGTTACGGGAACGCAAGGAAGACATCCTTCCGCTTACAAGATATTTCATAGAGATGTTCAACACGGAATTCCGCAAAAACGTCAGGGAAATATCGGAAAAAGCCAGGGAATTTCTCATAAGATACGACTGGCCCGGCAATGTCCGCGAATTGAAAAACGTCATAGAACGCGCCATGATACTTGAGAGCGAGGATATACTGCTTCTCGAACACCTGCCCGTAGAGCTTGTCGGGGGATTGGCGGCCAATGCATCCCCCGCCGCGTCTTCGATAAACATCCCGAAAGAAGGCATGTCCCTCGAAAAGGTGGAGGAGGAACTCGTAAAGCAGGCCCTTACAGTGGCGGGCGGCAACCAGAGCAAGGCCGCGGACCTTCTGGGCGTGCAGAGGGACGCCTTCCGCAGGCGCATGAAAAAATTCGGCCTGCTGTAGTTTTTTTCGTCTCCCTTGCCTTTTTTAACATTCGGAGATAGAATAAAAAACGATGCGTCCGCTTTTTTCTGGCATGTAGTTTGCTTTATTTTTCTTGTGGTATCAAGGAGAAAGGAGGTGAACCGGTGAGGAAAATAAAATATTCCAAACCCCAGGTTGTCGGGAGCTCCAGCGTGCATCCCTGCTAAGCGGGAGGCTCGAAAAGGCCAGCTTCCAGTTCTCATGAAAAGGCGCGCTCCACACCTGGACGCGCCTTGCTTTTTTACCGAATAACCAAATAGTATCAGGCACATATCCAGCCCGGAGGAATGATGAAAGCAATTGCCGCCGCCCTCCTTTTTGCCTTGTTTTTAATCCCCTCGCCTGCCCATGCGCTGGCAAACGGGCCCGCCGGAACCTCATCCGCACCCAAAACCGGCGCCCCGGTATCCGTCGCCCGTCTGGCCAGTGAAAACGATTATAACGCCTTGATAAACCTGGTCGAGAAAGGCTCGCCCCAGACGAGGGCACAGGCCCAGTATGTGCTCGTAAACATGGGCGGACGGGCGGTGCCCGCGCTCCTTGATGCGCTTAAAAAGCGGGAATACGTTCCGGAGCTGGTGTTCGTTTTGAACGGCATAAAGGATGGGCGTTCAGCGGAGCCGCTCGCCAACCTCTTGAATCTAAAAGATAAAAAATCTCTGGAATCCGTAAAGAACGCGCTTTTCTCCCTCGGCGGCAGTTCAGTACCGTATCTCTTTGAGGCAATCGAAGACCCGTCCCACTGCAAACCTGCGGCGGATGTTCTTGCGTCGATAAAGGCTCCAGATTACCGTGAAAAACTCAAGAAGCGGTTGAAAGATAAAAGGGTTTACGTAAGGCAGGCGGCGGCGGAAGTGGAGCTTTCCTGGCTCGACCCCTCTGCAAGAGAGGACATGGAAAGTCTGCTGAGCGATAAAAACATGGAAATTCGCCGGGCCGCCTCTGCATATTTCCTGGCCATGGCCCCCAATTTTTCAGTAAAAGAGCTCCCGGCGCTCCTCGGGGACCAGGACGCGGGCGTTCGCAGAAATTCCGTGCAACTCGCGACCAGATTAAGAGACGTAAGATGCTTCGGAATCCTTTCGGAAATCCTCCGGAAAGATCCGGACCCCGAGGTGCGGGCGCTTTCCGTGGAGGCGGTCTTCAGGTGCGGCGAAAACGGGCAGGCAGTCGCGCCGCTTATAGCCGCCCTCAAAGACAACGACCTCCGGGTCTCGGCGGCGGCGGCAAGACGTCTTGGCGCGCTCAAGGCGGCCCAGGCGGTCGCGCCTTTGCAGGAACTCCTTAAAAATAAAGGGAAACAATCGGACGACGTTGTTGATGCCGTGGCGGGCGCGCTGGCCGACATAGGCGACAAATTCGATGCCGACTCACTCCTGCCGTACATCAACTGGAATAACCTCTACGTCGTCCGCTCGGTCATCAGGGCCTGGAACGTCTCGGCCTCGCCCGGCGACGTCAAGGTAAAGGATGCGCTGAAAAACTATATTAAAATGCCCGTAGACAGCCGCTACAAAGGCAAGGTCAGGGAGCTTCTTGACAAGCTTGGATAGGTGTGGCGGAAAACCGTCTTGACGTGTTTATCTGGCGGATTCCCGCCAGATAAATGCGGGTTTTTTTACCGGGCCTTCCCGGGTGCCGAGAGGAAGGGCTTCCATTTCTCTTTCAGCTTAGCCGCCCTTTCGATGAGTATGTGTCTTTTCGTCGCATCCGTCATACCTTCGGCGGCCTCGGCATAGGTATCGAGGGCCTCTTTTATTCTGCCCTCGCCCTCATACGCCTCCGCAAGCTCCCCGAGGATGGTCGGCCTGGTCTTTCTGTCTATCGGTGTTATGCGGGCGAGAACCTTCTTACACTCCTCTGCCGCCTTTTTATAATCCCCCGCGAGCAGGAGCGTCTGGGCGTAATCCTCTCTTACGTACAGGCCGTCGAAGCCCAAGTCTATCTTTTTCTCCAGGGCGTCCGCGGCATCCTTGTATCTCTTCTCGGCATATAGGGCGTTATAAAGGGCCGTCCAGCACCTGGGGTCTTTCGGGTTTATCTTAACGGCAATCCTGGCGAAATACTCTGAATCCGGCGGCATCTTCTGGGAGAAGAAATAGTTCGCCATGTCGATATACGCTGGATAATAGTTTTTATCGAGGCCGACGGTGTTGGCAAGCTCCATTCTCACGCCCTTAAGGTCTTTCATCTCGAAGAGGGTGAGGGCCATGTCATATGCGAGCGACGGGTCTTTCGGGTCTTTTTTTATGGCGTCCGCATAAGACTGCGCCACATTGTTAATCTGATAGAACGTCCCGTCGTACATGGCCTGGGAGCGGAGCTTCCAGGTGGCGGGAGGGCCGTTTTTGAGTTCCTTCGGGTTGGAAAAATAGGTGTAAAGATATCGCGCTATGAACCTTTCCTTTACGCTTAGAGGCGGCAGGTAGCTCGAATAGGATATCACCGCGTCCGACACCCTGATGCCGGACGAGCCGAGTGAGTTCATTACACCGCCGAAGAGGTCGAGAAACGGCGTCTTCACTTCGTTTTTGTAGAGATTATTGAAAAAACCGGGATCCGCCAGCACAACCATCCTGCGCCTTATCCTCGGAAGGTCTTTCAGGGCGAAAATCCTTACCGGGACCCCCGCTACCATACCGCGTATATCGCTTCTATAATGCCTGAAAGTCCGCACCTCTGCCTTGGAAAGTCCTATGGATTCAAGGAATTTCCGGAATTTGTCCATAGACTCGGACTGAACGGATTTTTTTGCCGGCGCGGCCCAGTAAATTTCCCTTATAAGCCGCTCCCTTGCCGCAAACCATAGGAAATTGCCGGGGCCTATGGGATAGCTCTTCGCCGTGGGATAATCCTTGCTGAAAAGTCCTTCCCAGTCGCCTCTTCTGTAAAGCGCCCGGGCCTTCCTTAAGTTTCGCCGGTCAAGCGGAGAGAGGCCCGGCGAGGAAGAAATCAGGAGCAATGTTATGGGTTTTCTGATGCGGCGGCTTTCTTTCCATATCCTTATGGATTCCTGGGGAAGCTCCACGTAATGTGCCTTAGGCGGCCTTCCGTTTATATCCAGGACGGGTTTTATGGTGCCGGACATGGCGGACTTTGGGACGAGCGAAACCGCGAGAACGAAAAACAGGGAAAGAAGTCGTTTTACGGAGTTTAAACGCATTAGAAAGAATAACATTTTCGGGCATCGAAAGTCAACGGCGATGTGGCGCGCCTCTTGCATAATAGCCCCGGGTGTGATAACTTAATCCGCATGCCAATTTTCAAATTATAAACAGGAGGTTGTCATAATGAAAAAACCGGCATTTATCTGTGCGGCAATGGCGTTGTTTTTGAGCTTATCCCTTTACGTGGCCCCCTTCGCAAGCGCGGCCCAGCCGAAGGTGGTAATAACCCCAATGAACTTCGACTTCGGGACGATCGACGAAGGCACCAAGGCCAAGGCGACGTTTAATATAAAAAACGACGGAGACGCGCCCCTTGTTATCTACGACGTCAGGCCGACCTGCGGCTGCACGATAGCGAGCCTTAAAACAAAGACCATAGCCCCGGGAAAGAGTGAAAAACTCGAGGCGGTCTATAATTCCATGAACGCAGGCGGAGAGATACGCAAGTTCATAACCGTCTCGACAAACGATGTCAAGACCGGAAACGGCGTCTTGACGCTCACGCTTTCCGCAAACGTAAAAGCGAAGCCGGCCCCGGACATCGCCCTTTCCGTATATATGCTCGCCAACGTCCAGATTCCTTCGGGCGGCAGCACGAAGAGGACTATTTCCATTTCCAATCCCGGCCAGCTCGACCTGACAATCAACCAGATAACGACTTCTCAGGGAATGCAGGCAAAGATAGGCGACATTGCGGTGGAATACGGCAAGACCGTTAATACCTCCATTAAGCTCAAGCCCGGCCAGTCGGAGAAAGTGGATGTCACGATAAGTCCGAAGGTCAAGAAGGGGAATTACCAGGAGGTGCTGATTTTCCGGTCCAACTCCGCGAGAAACCCGATACGGGATTTTATCGTGCAGGGAATGGTACAGTAATTAAAGGGGTCTGAAGCAACATGAACAGCGCCATCCTCGAAGTCCTCGGGGTCGTATGGGACGGTCTTTTGAGGATGGGCCCGTATGCCCTTGCCGGGGTAGCGCTTTCCGCTCTCATCAAGACATGGAAGCTCGACAGAAGATTATGGGTAATCCTTAACCGGGGGGGCGGCTGGGTTATATTCCTCGCCGCCGCCGCCGGGATATTCTCTCCCCTGTGTTCCTGCGGTATTCTACCCATCGCCATAACGCTTCTTGAGGCCGGGTCTCCGCTCGGCCCCGCGATGGCGCTGCTTATTTCCGCGCCGATTGTAGACCCGGCCTCTATAATGGTAAGTTATTCCGCGCTCGGAATTCCCTTAACAATCGCCAAGATAACCGGCGCACTGGCTATGGGGCTCTTCGCCGGATTCGCCGCGAAATGGCTTACGGAGGCCGGACTTATAGACGGCGAAAACCCTTGGAACGGCGCTCCCAGGAGGGGGTATTGCGATGCTAAAATCGACCCCTCGGCCCCCCAAAAAGTCCCAATCGACACCGTGCTTTCCGACAGGAAGGTCCCCTTCTTTTTTGCGCGCGCGAAGGACACGCTCCTCATTGTCGGAAAGTTCCTGCTGATTGCGCTGCTCATCCAGGGCGTAATCGAGGCGTTCGTCCCGGCGAACTGGATATACGCGCTTGCGGGCAGGAGCCGGTTTTCCGTCGTCTATTCCGCGCTGATAGGCATACCGCTTCCCGTGAACGGCCTGTCCGCCGTGCCGATTGTCAAGGGCATGATGGACACCGGGCACATCGGCTTCGGGCCTGCGGTCGCGTTTATGATTGCCGGGCCGGTCACGTCCATACCGGCGATGGCCGCGATGCTCGGCATGATGAAGAAGAGGATATTCGTTTTATACGTCTCCGTGAGCCTCATAGGCTCGATAGCCCTGGGCTACCTCTGGCAGTATATCTGGCAGGTTACGAGATGAGGGCGGCTTTGATAATGGTCAGACACCTTCTTCCCCCTCTTAAGGTAAGAGGGGGAGCGAGGGGGCGTTATGAAGGGCCGACACAAGGGTCGGCCCCTACACAAAAATCAGCCAACTTACTGCGGGTCCCTCCGCTTCGGTCGGGACGACGAACTTTTCGCGTCATGGCGTTGTCCCTGCTGGTTCTATGCTTCTCCGTCCCCGCGCTTGCGCACAGCCCGATGAACCGCTTCTGGGGCGAGGTGCCGGTGGACATGGACTTATCCGGCGACATCCTCATCGTGAAGACCCTTACGGTTCCAAAGGACGTGACGCTCACGATAGAGCCGGGGACGATTGTGCGCTTCGAGCCGTCAGCGAAAAACAGCATCGTCGTAAGCGGGAATCTCGTCGCAGTCGGGACGAAGGACAGGCCGATACAATTCATCCCGAAGGACGGCAAAGGCTTCTGGCGCGGCATAGAGTTCGCTCCCGGCGGGAATGGCCGAATCGAGGACTGCGTGTTTGAACATGCGCGGGAAAGGATAACCGGGAAGGCGGGGAAAGTGGTTTTAAAGAACGTGAAGTTCAAGTAGGATACAACGCGACTTCATTCGAAACGGAAGGGAGCTATGAAAAAAAATTTAAGCCTAATAGTTGTTATATTTATCTCGATAGTTTCAACTATTGCCTTCGCTGATCAAAATCTCATAAATACATCGCGCTCAAACTGCGTGCAGATAATCGTCCCATCATTAAACAGTCAAGGATCTGGTTTTTTTATAGATCCTCAACATGTATTAACATGTTTTCACGTTGTAGGAAAATTTGACTATATACCAAAGACATCAGAATATAAAATAACTACAGGCAAAGATGTATTTGTAATAACCGCAGGGGGAGAAAAAATTGATGCTGATGTAATTACAACATGGCCAAAATCATTTAGCAAGTTTCTTACGCCAAGAGTTTACAATGAAGCATTTCCTGTTCTTTGTGATTTTGCAATATTGAAACTTAAAACAAAATCGAAAAGTCAAATCACTATCGCACCTCTCTTTCGTGGAAAAGATCTACCTCCCATAGGATCAAATGTAATTTTCAGCGGTTATCCACTTGATGCTCCAACAATGCTGACGCATCGAGGAATGATTTCGGGAATTGCGCATAACCAGCTCATTTGTGTTGAAGCTTCTGTGAATAAGGGAAACTCTGGTGGAGCCTTGCTTGATGATAAAGGGGAGATAATAGGTATCATTGATATGCGAGAGGGAGGAATTTCAAAAGGTTTAGATGACTTAAGAAAATATATAGATAGAACAAAAAAATATGGTAGTGTTGAATTAATGGGTGTTGATCCTCTGGCGGCGGACAAAGCAATGATTGACACTTTAGATACCTATATAAGCACTGGAATTGGTTATGCCAGAACTATTAAAAATGTCACAGATTACTTGGATAAAAATCCTAATCTCTTAAAGTAAAGCCGCTGGATTCCCGCTTCTGCGGGAATGACGTGCGTGAGGAAATGAAAGTCGAGGAAAATTAGATGGGTGATAATATTAGCGGCAAACTCTTTTTCATCGGCGGGGGGCCGGGAGACCCTCGGCTTATGACGATTCGGGGAATGGAGATACTGAAGAGCGCGTCCCTCGTCTTCGCGCCGGGGCATTATAAAGATACGTATGTGGAGGCGCTCGCGGGCAAGGAGTTTTACGACCCGTTCGATTTCCACTACAAAGACCTGGTAGGCAAAATCGATTCCGCGCTTGAGCAGGGCCGTCCCGTCGTGTTCCTCGTGCCGGGAGATTTGTCGATATTCTCGCCCGTGCAGTCAATAATCTCGCGCTATCCGGATGCGGAGGTAATCCCCGGCGTCGGCACCCTGAACGCGGCGTCTGCGGCGCTGAAGAGGACCTTCGACCTCCCCGGTGTCTCGCACTCCACAATCGCAACATCTCCCAAGACGATAAACAACAGCCCTGACACTATAGGCGCGCTAAGCCGCCACCGCTCGACGCTCGTGCTCTATATGAACAACAAGACACCCGACGCGCTCGTCGCGGAGCTTTC
>DAHWTK010000129.1 GCA_027328825.1 Nitrospirota bacterium | reverse complement strand
AGCCGCCCTGCGTCACCACCTGCTCGCCGGACCTAAGCCCCGCCAGAATCTGGAATTTGTCGCCCTCGCTTATGCCGACGGTAACGTTTCGCATCGTAAAGACGCCCGGCCTTACCTCAACCCAGGCCACGTTGCCGTTGCCGGTATAGAGCACCGACGACGACGGCACTACCACTCCCCTGACGGGCGGCGAAAACACCTTCGCGGTAACGAACATGTCCGGCTTCAGAAGCCCTTGCGGGTTAAAGAGGTCTGCCCGGACGCGTATCGTCCTTGTCTGCGGGTTCACGGAAGGTTCTATAAACGATATTCTGCCCATGAACGTCCTTCCGGGGTATGCGTCCACTTCCACCTCCACGCGCGAGCCTATGGCCGCCTTCGAGAGCTGGTATTCGTATATGTCCGCCTCCATCCACACGCGGGACAGATCCGTTACCGTGAACACCTCCGTCCCTTCCGAGACATAATCCCCCTGACGGGCCGATATGTTTGTTACCGTCCCGGATACCGGCGAGAATACGGACACGGAGTCGGCCACCTGTCCGGTCCTGTCGAGCCTTTCTATCTGCGCGTCCGTCAGGCCCCAGAGCTTCATCCTCGTTCTCGCCGCCTGAAGGACGCCTTTCGTGCTGGAGGCCACTTCCTTGAAATCGGAGGACTCAAGCCGGTTCTCCGATGCCCTGGCTATCAGGTATTCCTTTTCCGTCGCTACAATCTCCGGACTGTATATCGTGAAGAGCTCCTGCCCCTTTCTTACGTATTGCCCGGTTACGTTAACGTCGAGCTTCTCTATGCGTCCGGCGTAACGCGCGGAAATCTTGCGTATATTCCGCTCGTCCGCGGCAATCGTCCCTACGGTATCCATCTCCTGGGACAGCGTCTCCTCACGGACAGGCGAAGTCGCCACGTCGGCAAGCATCCTCTCGCGCGGGTCGAGGGCAATGGAGGTTATATTACCCATGCCGGTATTCGGCGCCATGCCCGGCATCCCGGACATATTGCCCATGCCGGCAGCCGGTCGACCGGCTTCAGGCTGGCCCGCGGCGGGCAATACCTTCTTTACAAGCGGCATCCCGCATATCGGGCAGTTGCCGGGATGATGCCTTATTATCTGCGGGTGCATTGCGCAGGTGTATATCGTTTCGCATTTCTTGCTTGCCGCCGCTCCGTCCGAGGCCGGCCTGCCAGCTGATGTCTGGCCCGCGCCCCGGGGCGTGTAGCGGAACCAGAGACCCCGGCCAAGGTATGCGCCCGCCGCCAGCACCAGCAGGACTGCGATGGAAATAATTGCTTTCTTTTTCATTTGTTCACTATCTCCGATGCCGGCTGCCGGCCATCCGCCGCTTCGAGATCCGCCATTTTGGTCTCCCTGTCGGCAATCCGGTTGTAATATTCCGTCTGGTAACTTAAGAGCGTCCGAATGGAGTCCAAAAGGTCTATATACTGCACCTTCCCGACTTCATAGCCCGCAAGACCCGCATTTATGCCATCGTTCGCCTCAGGGATAATCACTTTCCTGTAGAGCTTTATTATCCGGTCGTCCTTATTCACCTGCTCCACGAGAGACTCCACCCTCGCCCTTATTTCGCTCTCCTCGGCGTCTCGTTCTTCTTCCGCCGCGGATTTTAAAAGGGCCGCCTCCCGTATGCCGGGCTCTATTTTTGACTTGCGCCATATGGGAAGGTTTATTGAAACGACGGCGGAGACCATGTCCGAGGGCCTCACGCCGTCATTCTGCCTGTCCCTTTCCATGTACTGGGCAGTGACGGTGAAGTCCGGCAAGGACGCCTTCTTTGCGAGCGCCATCATGGTCTCGCCTTTTTTTATGCGTTCGGATGCGGCCATGATTTCGGGGCGGTTCGCAATCGCGGCCCCGGCGAGGTTTTTTGAGTCGAGGGCAAGAGGTTCCGGCTTTATGTCTTCCACCGTTCCTTCCACCGGCCCGTTTCGCCCCAGAAGCGCGCCAAGCCTGGCCCGCTCAGTCCTGTCCTCTTTCCGGAGGGCAAGCCGCCTGTCGATTAGCAGAGACTGCTCAAGCTGCGTCTTGATTATATCGTTCATGCTGCCCATGCCGACCGAATACCGGGACTGGGCGATTTTCTTGAGACTTTCCAGGAGAACGCCGGTTTTCTTCAGGACGTCGAGGTCTTTCTTTATCCTGTATAGACTGAAATATACCGTCTTCACGTCGCGCGCGAGCGTAAGGGCGTCTTCGCCGTAATCGCCCTTGACGGCCCTTGCCTCCTCCGAGGCCGCCTTTTCCCTTAAGGCCCTTTTGCCGAAAAAGGGAAAAGTCTGGGAAATCCCTATCATCTTCGAGGTCATCATGTCTTCGTCGAATTCGAAGGAGTTTACAGGCAGGTTCTGGACTCCGGCCATTAGCATCGGGGCGGGCAAAGCTCCGGCCTGCGGCACGCGCTCCAGGGCCGCCCGATACTTGTATTTTACCGCCGAGAGGCCGGGGTTTTTCTCCCTCGCCTCCTTCAGGAGGGCGGATAGCCTCAGCGTCCCGTCAGCGCGCGCCGGGACACAAATCACGGCAAAAAAGGCCGCCGAAACCAGCAAAACCGTTATTTTCATGGCAGAAATACACCTCATTTTTTAAGATATTTCTGCGGATTTTTTTCGAATTTCTCTATGTCCTTTTTTGTGCAGCAGGCCGCGAAATAATACTTCTTGCCTTTGTAAGTCCAGGAATTCTTTGCGGTTTTAGGGTTTACCCTGTCCCCGCAGATGGGGCATTTCACATATCCCGCCTTGCTCTGTGCGGCGGGCGAGGCGACCGGCAGGGGACTTTCCGCCTGGGCCGTATTGACCGTTGCCGGGACAAGCCAACTGGCGGCCCGGGCCATGCAGCAGGGCATCTTCGGCACGCGCAAATAGCGCCCGGACGTGGTATCCGCCCCACATGCCGACATTGCCGCGCCTGAAGCCGGTCTGCCCGAGGCCGGTCGACCGGCGCAGCAGGGCATACCGCAACTCTTGGGCGGCATGAAAGCGCCGAGGAGATTCAGGCTTATAGCGGCTGTCAGTAATATCTTAAGGAATGATTTCAATATCTTACGTGTTCTTAAAGTTCTTCATGCTTAAATAAGACGGGCGGGAATCCGCGATTCATCGCCGCGGATCCCCCCTCATTCATCCATCTGTTCCTACTGTGTCCTTAAGCCGATTGCCGGGAGCATAATCTTCAGGCGAACCGATGTCGGAGACGAGAAGTTCGGCACGTTGTTTGTAACCGTAATCATAGCAGCATTCGTCGGGACTATTAAGAGCCTTAGCATACCGACGCCGGTGCCCCTGGGCAAGGTTGTCAG
>DAHWTK010000128.1 GCA_027328825.1 Nitrospirota bacterium | reverse complement strand
GTATGCTCTCCGTGTTTTTCTTCGCAAGGCTCTGGAGGCGCGCGGGCGTATTGACGGATGTGGAGTTGACCGAGATGCGCTACTCGGGAAAGGAGGCCGCCGCGCTCAGGGGGTTCCGCGCCATATATTTCGCAGTCGCAATCCACACAATAATCAAGGCGCAGATAATCCTCGCCATGTCCAAGATTATGGACGTGTTCTTTGGCGTAGGAAAATGGCAGGCGATAGCAATATCATTCGGGATTACGATTTTCTATTCCATGCTCTCAGGCTTCTGGGGCGTGATACTTACGGACTTCTTTCAGTTCATCCTTGCCATGGCGGGGGCAATCGCGCTCGCGGCAATCGCGGTAAAGCACGCCGGCGGCCTCACGGGTCTCGAAGGGCGCATCCACTCGCTATACCCCGCCGCGCATTATACCGACTTCTTCCCGCCGACGAACGGACACCTTTTCGGCCCCGCGGTGTTGACTTTCGTCGCATACATGGGACTTTCGTGGTGGTCGAAATATTCATCGGACGGCGGCGGCGTGGTGGTGCAGAGGATGGCATCGTGCAAAAACGAGAGACACGCGCTGATAGGCACGCTCTTCTTCAACGTCGCGACATACGCCGTCCGCTCCTGGCCGTGGATACTCGCCGCGCTTGCGTCGCTAATACTCTTTCCCGTGGCGGCGGGTCAGGACCCGGACATGTTCTATCCGGTAATGGCAAGAGACCTCATGCCCATGGGACTCAAGGGCCTGATGGTCGCGTCCTTCTTCGCCGCGTTCATGGCCTCCATGAGCACGTATTTAAACCTTTCCTCGGCCTACTTCGTAAACGACTTTTATAAACGCTTTCTGGCAAAAAACAAGCCGGACCGCCATTACGTCAACGTCTCCCGCGTGGCGACAATCGTGCTCTCGCTCATTACCGCTTATGTAGCCTGGCGCGCGACGTCCATAGTCGGCATATTCAAATTCCTGATTGCCTTCGGAAGCGGAACCGGGCTTATATACCTCGTGCGGTGGTACTGGTGGCGGGTGAACGCCTGGAGCGAGATTGCCGCGATGCTGTCGTCCACAATCGTATCGATTATGGTTTATAAGTTATACGACTGGATGCCGTTCTACGAGAAGCTCTTCATTATTATTACGGTTTCGACGATCATCTGGGTCGCCGTAGCGTTCCTGACGAAGCCCACCGACGAGGCAAGGCTTATCGAGTTCTATAAAAAGGCCGCGCCGGGCGGCCCCGGCTGGCGGCATATCGAGAAGAAAATAGCCGAGCCTCACATGCGCGGCAAGTCCATCGCCGGGGACGTCATTCACTTCACGCTCGGAACGGTGATGGTCTACGGATATACCCTTGGCATCGGAAAGATTTTGCTCGGCCACTCTACGGAAGGGATATTCTGGTGCATATCGGCGGTTCTTGCGACGGCGCTCCTCTATTCCGGGCTTACAAAGCGCGGCTGGAAAAAGGTATACGAGTAATGTCCGGAAGGATCAGGCGCGAGAAGGACTGCGTGGCGAGGATGATAGAGATCTACTGCCGGGACATGCACGGCGGCGCGGGCCGCAGCAGACCGACAGGCAAAGAGGGCGGGTTATGCCCTGAGTGCCGGAGGCTCCTCGATTATGCGAATGCGCGCATAGACAGATGCGTCTTCGGCGCAAAGAAAAGCACGTGCGCGAAATGCGCTATACACTGCTATAATAAGGAAATGCGCGCCCGGATAAAGGAAGTGATGCGCCATTCCGGGCCGAAAATGACATACAGGCATCCGTGGCTTTCTCTTATGCATTTCCTGGACGGGTTTAAAAAAACGCCTGACAGTCGAGTTTAGGATATTATAATCTATGCGCGGCCTGACAATCCTTTTCACGGAATCCTCGCGTAATTTCGGCGGACAGGAAAGGCGTCTCCTCGCGGAGGCCGGTCTTCTTATCGAGCGCGGGCACAGGGTGGAGATTGCCTGCCCGCGTGAGAGCGCCATTTTCGGCAGGGCGCTTGCCGCCGGACTAACCGTCCACCATGTTCCAATGCGTGGATCGATCTATCCGCCAGCCGTAGCCGCGCTTTTCGGATTGACTGTCCGTCTGAAGCCGGACGTCATATACTCCCATTCCGGGCATGACTCCTGGCTGGGTGGGATTGCAGGGATGCTGACGGGGACTCCGCTTGTCCGATGCCGCGAACTCCTGACCCCGGTGCGCTCAAAGACGGCATACGTCCTTCCGCGCCGCGTGCTCGCCTGTTCAGGGGCCGTAAAGGCCCAGCTTGTCATGGCCGGTGTCCCGGAGGGTAAGGTGTTCGTCCATTACCCGCCGGTGAATACGGCGAGGTTTTCGCGCTCCGACGAGCGGGCGAAAACCGCCGTGCGGCAGGAGTTGAACGCAGGCGGACATTTCCCTGTAATTCTCCATACCGGGGAGTTCCGTCCGGAGAAACGTCAGGAAGACCTTGTCCGGGCTCTGGAGCTTCTTCTCCCGGAATTCCCGTCAAGCCTGCTCGTCCTGGCGGGAAGCGGCAGGAAGCTCGAAGCTGTCAGGAAAATGGCGCTGGAGTCGGGTGTGGAGAAGTGCGTCAGGTTCCTTGGCGAGCGCGAGGATATACCGGCCCTTCTCTCAGCAGCCGACATCTATGCATTCCCTTCGGATATTGAGCCTTTCGGGATGGCGCCAGTAGAGGCGATGGCGGCGGGCGTGCCCGTTGTCGCCTCCGGGACGGGCGGACTCGTCGAGATACTGGAAGACGGTAAATGCGGCATTACCGTCCCGCCGCGAGCCCCAAAGGCTATCGCCGCCGCGCTCGCTGGATTAGCGAGGGACGAGGGCTTAAGAAAATCCCTCTCCGCCGCCGGCAGAAAGCGCGCGGATTTTTTCGATTCCGGGAAATCCGTAGAGCGGCTTTCAGATCATTTTTACGACGTAATAAAAGGGGGAAAAACCGCCAGTTGTGTCGGTTCCTGCAACAAGGCATAAGATGATAATAGATATCCATACCCACGGACTCGCAGGTTTCGGTTCGCGCTCCGAAAATCCGGAGGACTATCTCGAAATGGCCGCCGCCATGAAATCGCACGGGACGGATGCATTTCTGCCGACGCTCTTCCCCGGGCCTGTCGATATAATGCGCGCACAGCTTGCGGCGATAAAGAATGCGATGGAGGAGCAGAAAAAAAGAAGCCCTCTCTCCTCCGTTGGAGAGGGATGGGAGAGGCGGGACTCTGCCGTTATCCTGGGCTCGAACCTCGAAGGGCCATTCGTGAACCCGCTCAAAAAAGGCGCGCTTGGGCCAGTGCCGGTAGACCGGCTTCAAACGGTAGACCGG
>DAHWTK010000127.1 GCA_027328825.1 Nitrospirota bacterium | reverse complement strand
GAAGTAACCGGGCTGGTGGTAGGCTTGGGGGCCGGTGCGCGCGCTGGACATAGGAAGCGGGCCGGGCCTTATACTTGGCGGGCAGACGAATTACTGGGCCGTTGCAAAGACGGCCCTGTTTGTTTTCAAACCTCGCGTTTTTTAATCTAATTTCCCGCCTTCCGCCGCCCTGTTTATGCCGCTTTTTGTGAACCTTCCCTTTCCGCGAGCGGCACATATTCAAGCCCGCGCTTCCCGGTATATTCGGACGTTGGCCGGATGAGCCGGTTATCCGAGAGTTGCTCTATGATATGGCTGCACCAGCCAGCCGAACGCGCCATGGCGAATATCGGCGTGTAGGTTTCGAGCGGCAGGCCGAGCAGGTAATAGACCGACGCCGCAAAGTAATCCACGTTCGGCAGAAGACCCTTCTCACGCTTTACAACCTCTTCTACTTTCAGGGAAATATCGTGCCATCGACAGTAGTTTTCAAATCTGCATATCTCCTGGCTTGCCTCTTTAAGGATGGGCGCGCGGGTGTCCCCGTGTTTGTAGACCCTGTGCCCGAACCCCATAATCCTCTGTTTTTTCGCAAGCTTATCTGTTATCCACGCCTCGGCCTTATCCACCGAGCCAATATCGAGGAGCATCCTCATAACCTCCTCGTTCGCTCCGCCGTGAAGCGGGCCTTTAAGCGTCCCGACCGCGGAGGTGATGCCGGAGTATATGTCGGAAAGCGTTGAAATCGTTACCAAAGCGGAGAACGAAGATGCGTTGTATTCGTGCTCTGCGTAGATTATAAGTGAGGAGTCGAATATCCTTCCGGCGGGGCCTTCCGGCTCGCTCCCATGCATCATGTAGAGGAAATTCTCCGCCGCGGAGAGGTCGTCCCTTGGCTCTATAGGTTTTTTCCTGTGTGGTAGCCTGTATCCAAGAGCTACCAGCGTCGGCATTTTTGCTATTATTCTCGCGGCCTTACGCAGATTGGCCCCGATGGAATTATCCCACGCTTCGGGGTCGTAAAGCGCGCTTAAAGATATGCCGGTGCGGAGCAGATCCATGGAATGAGACCTCTGCGGCACCCTGCGGTAGAGGTCGATTACCTCGTCCGGAACTCCTCGCTCAGACCTCAGCGTATCCGAAAATTCCTTTAATTTTTCTACAGTTGGCAGTTCTCCATAGAGCAGGAGGTATGCCGTCTCCTCGTATGTGGACTTAACAGCCAGGTCGCGGATGTCGTATCCCCGGTACGTCAGTGTGGCGCGCTCCGGGTCTATCTCGCAAATACTTGTTTTTCCAGCGATTATACCCTCAAGTCCGGGGCTGTAACTGTTCTTTTTTTCCTCTTCCATATCCGGCCTCCCTTATATAAAAAGTATAGCAGAATATGGCCTTCCCCGCGCCCCGGTTTTTGCGCAAAACGGCCTTTTTTTGGCATTTTCCGCACCGTTCCCGATACCAGCGGGAAAACGCGTTTTTTCACAGTTTTTATTTTAATAATCGGCAGGTTGAGGGGGAAATCCAGAACTGATACTAATAGTGAAATTTCCCGACCGATGAGATTTGCTATTTACGGTTGCCGCATTATATGAGTTAATTGCATCCTGCTGTCGGGCGCATTCCCCCGCTCGTCATTCCCGAATGACTTTGTCGGGAATCCAGGGTTTATCCGTGTCCCGGTTTTGTAGCTGCCCCATTTATGGGGCGGTTTAAAGTCGCCCGATGAATCGGGCAGCTACAAAAGCAGAAAGCGGATTCTTCGCGTTGCTCAGAATGACAGGCAGAGACAACTTCCTGGATTCCCGCCTTCGCGGGAATGACGAAGTTATTGCGGTGCGGGAATGACAGGCGGGTTAACAATTCCGTTTACCGTCATTCCTTGTCCCCTGCAATAGTTTTCAACTCATTATTACCCTCTCCCGCCACTGGGAGAGGGTGGCCGAAGGCCGGGAGAGGGATAACGGAAAAGCAGGTTCTTCGCGGAGCCTGCCCTGAGCGGAGCCGAACGGGCTCAGAATGACAGGCGGGTGGACAGTTCGGTTTACCTTCATCCCCCTCTTAAGATAAGAGGGGGACAGAGGGGGCGTTATGAAAAAGCAGAATGACAGGCAGAGACAACTTCCCGGGTTCGCTTTCTCTATCGGGAATCGAGGGTTATCGCCTTTTCCGCCACCTTTACCGGCGCGGCGTCCTTTGCCGGTATGCCGAAATTTGCGGCGGCAGGCGGGGTAAACAGCCTGTAGTAGACCCCTGCCCGGGCGCGGACTGCGCCATTGGGAATGTCGTATGTCAGAGTCCGCGTCTCGCCGGCTTTTATCCTCGAATCGACGGCCTTTTCGGCCATCCAGGGCGGAACTCCCTTCTTGTCGCCCGCAGTGAATACGCGCATGAACAGCACCTTGCGGCCTGGCAGCGGGGCGGGGCTTGTCATGAGGATTTTCCCGTCTTTGCCGATCAGTTCCACCTTCACAAAAGCCGCGCGCATCGGGCTTGTGGACGGGAAGAAGTGTGGGGTGCGGTTTTTGATATTTACTAAAAGCTTACCGCTACGGGCGACGAGGGAGAGGGACACGGCCTTTTTCAGCATGTCGGTGTCGTGCCCGCCGGGGAAGAGGTGCGAGAAATGTGTATCCTCAGAGGCGATGGCGGTCTTTTTTGCGGCGTAAGACCAGGGCGCGCCGGGCGTCTTCGGCATGTGGCAGTTTACGCAGTCGGAATGTCCTTCGAGGTCCATGCTGCATATGACCGTCCCCTTGCCGTTTTTCATCTTGCCGTGACAGCCGAGGCACATCTCCGAGGGCAGGGCAAAAGACCACTTGCGTACGGCGTGCGGCGCGGAGGCGCCGGATACGGCCCCGGCGGACGTAATGCCCGTGGAGAGCGAGTACGTATTGAGCGCCTTGCCTTCCGATACGCTCTCGACGCTGTGGCAGAATGAACACGGGATGTCTGGGGCGGATGAATAGGTTTCTTTAACGCCCGCTGGCCTGCCGGCGGCGGGGGCGTGACAGCTACCGCAGAAATATGGGGCCTTTTTGCCTGATTTCGCCATGAACTGCGAAAAAGCCAGGAAGACGGCGTTATGCGCGGGGTCTGACTTCCTGCCGGACATAGAGTGCATAGACCTGCTCCACTCGTCGTATATGGTCTTGTGGCAGGGTGCGCAGGATGCGGAGTCCTTGAAACCCTTGAAGCCCGCCGGGAGCTTATGTGCAAGCGCGCCCGCGGGAAATATCAGAAGCAGTAAAAAAGCAAAAAACATCCCCCTTGAAGCCAGACCCGGTTTCTTCATCAGCCGTCGCTCTCCTTTTTTTCTATCAATACCCTGTCCCCGGGGCGGCTCATCTCCCTGAATTCCGGCATTATCTCCCCGGCGAGCGCGTAATAACTCCTCTG
>DAHWTK010000126.1 GCA_027328825.1 Nitrospirota bacterium | reverse complement strand
GGATAGCCTCGCCCAGAAAGTGAAGCGTCTTGCGGCGGAAACAGGTGGTACTCCTGCCATGAAAACGCCACGCGATCAGGATCTCCGGATGCCCACCCCGGAAGATATTCCGATAAGGCAGGAGCAGGGCGTTCATATGCGCCACGACGAGATACCGGAGCCGTCCGCTCCGTCGATGCCAGCGCATACAGAAAGGCAGGAACAGCCACAGGCGGCAGACAGACAGCGGCAGGTCGACCGGCAGCAGGTCGAGTCCGCGAGACGTTTCGCAAGAATTATACTTTCCGATATTGCGCTGTATAACCAGGGCGCGGTCGAGGAAGGGATAAGGGCCGGGAATTTCGATGAGGCCCTCGCGGCGGAGCTCAGGGAAGGGCGCGAACTCTATAACGGCAGGGTATCGAGGGAGATAATTGAAAGCGGAGATTATTTCGCGGAAGAGACGGCGAAGTTCGTAGAGAAGAAAAGACAGACTATGGGTCTTGGTATTTAAGATGAAAAACCTTGACAGGAAATGGGAACTGCTATAACATACAGTGGATTGACGGGGCGTAGCGCAGCCTGGTAGCGCACACGGTTCGGGACCGTGGGGTCGAAGGTTCAAATCCTTTCGCCCCGACCATCTTGCAGTGATTGAAGGGTATCCTCGAAAGGAGATGCCCTTTTTAATTCTTTTCAGCATAAAGGCGGCTGATTGGAAAAGGTCGTAATCGGGATTATAGGCTCGGCGCTTGCCACCGGTAAACATTATGACGACGCCATGGAAGTGGGAAAGCTGGCCGCCGAGAGGGGTGCGACCGTCCTTACCGGAGGGCTCGGCGGGGTCATGGAAGCCGCTTGCAAGGGCGCCAGGGAACGCGGTGGCCAGACTGTAGGTATTCTTCCGGGATTCGACACCCGCGATGCGAACCGATACATAGACATTCCAATAATCACCGGCTTTAACCACGCGAGGAACATAATAGTCGTCAGGTCTTCCGATGTCCTTATCGCCGTCGCCGGGGAATACGGCACACTATCCGAAATAGCATTCGCGCTGAAGCTCGGCAAGCCGGTAATAAGCCTTGGGAGCTGGGAAGTCGACGAAAACATAAAGAAGGCAGACAGCCCCGCGCAGGCGGTAGACATGGCCATGGAAGCGATACGTTAGGCCGCCGGCGACGGGCAATGCGGAGGGTCAATGCCGGACAGGAAATCTTCGACCAACAGCAGGGTGGGGGCCGAAATTCTTGTAAGCGGGCGTGTCCAGGGCGTCGGATACCGGTTCTTTACGGAGCGCGTGGCGGCAAAATATAACATTCTGGGCTGGTCAAGAAACCTCCCGGACGGGCGCGTCGAGCTGGAAATAGAGGGGGATGAAGAAAACGCGAAGGCGTTTATAAGAGAGCTTGAGAAAGGCCCCGCGATGGCGCGGGTGGAGGAAGTAAGGGTGGACTGGAAAATCTTCGCGGGAAGATTTAAAAATTTTACAATCAGGGTTTGACGGGTGCCCATATGCCGAAAAAGAAAAAACAGAAGGACGAGGAATTTGCTGGCGAGACCGTCGAGCTTGACATAGATAAGCCAAAGAACGAAGATGAAGAGCTTGAATATTTCCCTGAAGAGGTAGACGAAGAGCAATTCGAGGCCGAGGCCGGGGAAGGACTGTTCGACGAGGAAGAGGAAGAGGCCGAGGAGCCTTCTTCCTATCCGGACGAGGCGCAGGACGCCATAAAAATGTATCTCAAGGAGATACGCGTTTCGAGTCTTTTGACATTCGATGACGAGCAGGCGCTTGCAAAACAAATCGCCAAAGGCGATGAAGAGGCGCGAGCCCGTATGATAGAGGCGAACCTGCGGCTTGTCGTAAACATTGGGAAGCGCTACATAAACCGCGGTCTTCCGTTTTCCGACATCATAGAGGAAGGCAATATCGGCCTGATAAAGGCTGTCGAGAAATTCAAGCCGGAAAAAGGATTTCGTTTTTCCACATACGCCTCGTGGTGGATAAAGCAGTCCATTGAGCGCGCGCTTGTAAACCAGACCCGCACCATACGCCTGCCGGTACACATATCCGAGGTAATTAATTCCTTTGTCAAGGTCGTGCGAAGGCTTATTCAGAACTTGAAGCGCGAGCCGACGGTCGAGGAAATTGCTGCGGAAATGAATTACGCACCAGACCAAGTTAAAGACATCATGCAGCTGATACGCAAGACCCATTCCCTCGACACGCCCATCGGCAACAAGGAAGAGGGGTCGCTCAAGGACCTGATAGAGGACGAGGCCTCGCTATCGCCTGCAAAGGTTACGGAAGGGATTATACGCCACGAACAGATAATCGAGTGGCTGAATTATCTTACGGAGAACGAGAAAAAGGTCATAAGCCTGCGCTTCGGCCTTGAGGACGGGGAGGCCCAGACGCTCGAGGTAATAGGCAAAGAATTCGGACTTACCCGAGAGCGCGTGCGCCAGATAGAGGCATCAGCGCTAAACAAGCTGAGATTTATAACGAAAAGGAAGAGTATCGACCTGGAAAGTATATTGTAAAGGAGGCATATGCTTGACCTTAAGTCACGCATCAGAGACATTCCTGATTTTCCCAAAAAAGGTATCCTGTTCAAAGACATAACGACGCTCCTTAAAGACGGTGAGGCTTTCCAGAAAGTCATCGAGAAGATTACCTGCTTTTATGAAGGCGAAGAAATAGACAAGGTCGTGGGAATAGAGTCCCGCGGCTTTATCATGGGCGCTCCGGTGGCATACGGCCTGAATGCGGGTTTTATTCCCGTAAGAAAGCCGGGCAAGCTCCCAAGCGATATATACGAAGCGAAATACGAGCTCGAATATGGCACGGATACCCTGACGGTACACCAGGATGCGATAACGCCCGGAGAACGTGTCCTGGTGGTTGACGACCTCCTCGCGACCGGCGGGACAATGGCTGCGACGCTGGATCTCCTTAAGCAACTGGGCGCCGTTGTCGTCGGCGTGGTGTTTCTTATAGAGCTTACGGAACTTAAGGGTCGGGACAAGCTCACAGGGCACCAGGTGCTGTCCCTGATAAGCTATTAGGCTGATTAAAACGGGCATGTCGAATGCGGGATTAATAAAGCCGTATCTGTTTTATATTCCAAGCCTCACGCGACTATAGCTCAGTAGGATAGAGCACAGGTTTTCCTAAACCATTCAGGCCCATTTTTTAAACACTTTGACAGTGTTTGAGAAATGGGCCTAATTGTTTCATGGAACAGATCATGCCCTTTCCCGCTCATTATTTTAATCGCTTCGGTAAGCTCTACGAGGCTGGTTTCCTGAAAGTAACGCTAAAAGTAATTAATATCTAAATTAAGTTTAAGTTATTGTTTAAATTAATTTTATGAGTTTCATAGATTTGACAAAACATATAGGTAGTTGTATCATTAAATATGATGATTATGAACCTTATAAAAAGGAGTTTGAATTATGGCGCTTGAGTATAAGGATCCGGTCAAGAGTG
>DAHWTK010000125.1 GCA_027328825.1 Nitrospirota bacterium | reverse complement strand
ACGAATGAAGAAGATTGTTTTAACTGTCGCCGTATTTACTTTTCTGTCAGTTTTTTCGTTGACAGCCTTTGCCAGGCCGAAGCCCCCGGTATTCAGCTCTTTAAGTTCGGTAACATTGAACGGCATTATGAAATCCGCCAACGTCATCGCATGGGACAACTCAAAGATGACCTTTCACCGCGTAGCCAGATTCGGCCCCAAGTCTGGCCAGAACATGTCGGTAACGTTCACGAACAGCAGTTCCTTAAAATCTCTGTCGGGATATGTGAAATTCAACACCGACGGAGTATGGTTCAACTTCGACGGGCCGTTCCTGCTGACTCAGGCGGAGCACGTATTAAGGGCTCGGGTCCTTGGCACCATAATTGTCCGGCTGGATAACAAGAACCAGACGGTATCCTTTGACCCGGTAACCGGCTTATTCTCCGGGAGCGGAGAGATTCTGAAGATTACCGGCGCCGTCGATATGGCAGGAGTAATAAAGAGCGGCGGCGGCAGAGCCATGTTAAAAGCCAAGATAACCCCTATATCCGTGCAGAAAATGTCTGCATTCTGGAATGGCACGACCGTTACCTTTGGCAATGGGACGACCCTTAATTATGCGCGAGTTATCGCTCCCGCCGTTCAGTTGATAAAAGCTCCTTAAAGCCGAGGTAAGTTACCCAAAACGGAAAAAGGCGCCCCATTTCGCGGGCGCCTTTTTTATTCTGTGCCGTTACCTTCGTGGCCGGAATCCTTTCGTAAGCCCTTCATAGCAATGGCAAAAACCATAAAAATTCTCATAGCTTGTATTTTGATTGATTCCTATCGTATAAAAAGACTTGACAATATTACACTAAAGTAACATAATTTGAACATATCTATAAAGATGTTATACCACCCCCCGGAGGGACTTGGAAAATGAAGATAATCAAATGGGATCCGTTTAAGGATATGATGATGGTGGAGGAGTTTTTCGACCCCGCAAAGCAGCATCGCGGAATGGAAAAGCCGAGCACCTGGTCTCCTGCGGTGGATGTTTACGAGACGGAGAGGGAGATAGTCCTGACGGCGGAGCTTCCGGGCATGAGCCAGGAAGATATCATGCTTACCGTCCAGGACAATGTTCTGGCGCTTAAGGGAGATAGGCTTTTCGAGCGGGATGTGAAGCACGAGAACTTCTACCGCATAGAAAGGAACTATGGTCATTTCAACAGGAAGTTCTCGATGCCTTGTGACGTGGATACGGACAAGACATCCGCAAATTTCAACGACGGCCTGCTGAAGGTGGTAATACCCAAGAAGAACAAGGTCAGGAAGGTGCATGTAAAGGTGGAAAAATAAATGGCCGGGAAAAGGGATTATTACGAAGTCCTCGGTGTGCCCAGGACTTCGGATGAAAAAGAAATCAAAAGGGCGTACAGGAAACTCGCCCGGAAATACCATCCGGACGTAAACCCCGGCGACAAAGACGCGGAGCGCAAGTTCAAGGAGATAGGCGAGGCCTACGACATCCTCTCCGACCCAAAGAAGCGCGGGATGTACGACCAGTTCGGCCATGCGGCCTTCGATCAGACCCAGTCTGCCGGTTTCAGGCCGGGGGAGCAATCGACCGGTTCCAGGCCAGGCGCGGGCGGCGGCTTCAGGTACGAATACGGTCAGGGCGGCGGAGGCCGGTCGACCGGCTTCAGGCCGGAGGACTTCGGGCGCTTCTCTCAGGGCGGGGCCGGGGGTTTCGAGGATATCTTCTCCGGCCTTTTCGGAGGCCGGTCTAAAGGTTTCGGGCCTTCCGGCCCGATGAAGGGCGAGGATACGTCCACCACGATGGAAGTGGACTTCGAGGACGCACTTTTCGGTACGACCGCCCAGCTTAACCTGCGGCGGGAAGCTCCCTGCGCCTCCTGCGGCGGCACGGGAACCCAGCCCGGGACTCAGCCCAAAACCTGCCCGGACTGCGGCGGAACGGGGCAGACCAGGGCGGGGCGAGGCATGTTCAACATAAACAGGACGTGCCAGCGCTGTGGCGGAAGCGGCAAGGTGAAGGACTCCTGCAGAACTTGCGGCGGGAGCGGGTATGTCTTCAAAACCGAAAACCTTACGGTAAAGATACCGCCGGGCGTGGATAACGGCTCGAAAGTCCGGCTCCCCGGCATGGGCGGCCCAGGCGCAAACGGAGGCCCTCCGGGTGATCTGTATATCATAACCAAGATTCGCAGGCATCCGTACTTTGAAAGGCGGGGCGATGACCTCTACAGCGAGATACCGATAACCTTTTCCGAGGCCGCCCTTGGCGCGAAGGTTGACGTGCCGACAAAGGACGGGATTGTAGCCATGACCATCCCGACGGGGACGCAGTCCGGCCAGGAATTTCGGCTTCGTGGAAAGGGCGCGCCGCACCTGGGCGGGAACGGTTCCGGAGATCATTACGTCCGTGTGAAGGTGACCGTGCCGTCTTCTCTGAGCGAGCACGCGAAATCCGCCTTAAGGGATTTTACGAGCGCCGCGCCGCAGAACCCGCGCTCAGGCATCGGCTTCAGCGGCTTCCGGCGTGGGAGGGGCGCGGCGTGATTACAGCCATTTTCCACATATGCGGGGGCGCAATTTATTGCGTTCGCAAACAGGGTGCGGCATGACCAGAAAACAGACTGCCGTATACATGATAAGCGTCGTATCCGAGATGCTCGGCGTGCATCCGCAGACGCTAAGGCTTTATGAACGCGAGGGTTTTGTGCATCCGTCGCGGCGCGCGGGCGTAAGGATGTATTCCGAGGAAGACGTCGAACGCATCCGCGCGATAATTAATCTTACACGCGACATGGGCGTGAACCTCGCAGGCGTCGAGGTTATACTCTCGATGCGCGAGAGGATGCAGAAGCTCCAGGAAGAAGCGGAACGGATGCTGATGGAGATGCGTGAAGAATTTAGACAGGAGCTTTCGCGCCGCGAGGAGGAGATGAAACACCCGCTGGCGAAGGTGCCGGAGGGGAAGATTATAAAGACGAAGAAGGGTTAATGATTTGCATGTCATTCTGAGGCGCAGCCGAAGAATCTGCTTTTAAGTAAAACTGCGGATTCTTCACTTCATTCAGAATAACAGTCAAAGTTGGTTGGAGGTTTTATGCGACTCGATAAATTTACCGTAAAGGCGCAGGAAGCGGTCATGGCCGCGCAGGACGAGGCCGGCAGGCTTGGGACTCAGCAGGTGGACGCGGAACATCTTCTCCTTGCCCTTCTGAGGCAGGAAGAGGGCGTTGTGCCGAGGCTGAACAGGATTCTTGAGCGGGCCGCGCGTGAGATGGACGGCCTGAAGGACGAATATGTATCTACCGAGCACCTGCTTCTGGCCCTGGCTGAAGACGACGGCCCTGCGGGCAGTCTGCTTAAAAAAGCGGGCGCCAACAGGAATGCGATACTCTCCGCACTTAAAGAGATAAGAGGTTCCGAGCGGGTTGTGGACCAGAACCCGGAGGGGAAATACGAGGCGCTTACGAAATACGGGAGGGATCTGACCGACCTCGCCCGAAAGGGGAAGCTCGACCCCGTGATAGGCCGGGAC
>DAHWTK010000124.1 GCA_027328825.1 Nitrospirota bacterium | reverse complement strand
TGTCCCAGTTGAATAAGACGCCGTTTCCGCCAGGCGAATTTTCCGAATAAGCGTCCAGCAGTAACGCCGCCACATCCGGATAATCCTTGAGCGGGTTCAGGCTCTCTTTATCCTTTACCTGGAAGGCCTTCACATATGGCATGCCGAAGGAAGCGCAGTAATCCGGCGTTTCCGATCCATGGAACTGCAAGATGCCCACGCCGCTTTCATTTACGGCATACTTGACAAAATTTTCGTTCGCGTTGACAAATACGCCGACAGTGCTGATAAATGGCGGCAATGAATCTATTATCTCTCCGGCCCTGGCAGGGTCTATATACCTCGGGCTTTCCTTAAAGAATACAAAACCCAGGGCGTCCGCCCCGGCTTCGGCGGCGGCCAGCGCATCCTGAATATTCGTGATGCCGCAGATTTTTACTTTAATCATTAAAACACCATGTTTTAAACCATGACGCATCGGTGAAAAGCGTCGCCTATATTACCGGAAGTTCCGCGAGGGCCTTTTTCATCTTGTCCGCGTCGAATTCCGCATCCTTCATCCTTCCGGCATGATATTCGTCGTATGCCGCGAGGTCGAATATACCGTGGCCGGACAGGTTAAAGAATATAGTTTTTTCTTTTCCCTCTTCACGGGCCTTCAGGGCCTCGTCTATCGCGCCTTTGATTGCATGTGAAGATTCCGGCGCCGGAATAATGCCCTCGCTCCTGGCGAAAGTCAATGCCGCATCGAATACAGCAGTCTGCGGATAAGAAATAGCATCTATAAGCCCGTCTTTATATAATTGGCATATTATAGGCGAGTCAGCATGGTATCTCAACCCTCCGGCATGGTCTCCCGGCGGAATGAAATTATGCCCCAGCGTGTACATCATCATCAGAGGCGTCATCTGTGCCGTATCACCGAAGTCGTAACGGAACTCGCCCTTTGTCAGGGTCGGGCAGGACGAAGGCTCTACTGCCACCACTCGCAGGTCTTTCCCGTTTATCTTGTCGCGCAGGAACGGGAACGAAACTCCGGCAAGATTGCTGCCTCCGCCGCACGCAGCCAGTATCACGTCCGGATAATCGCCCGCTTTTTTGAACTGCTCCTGCGCTTCGAGGCCGATTATCGTCTGGTGCATACAGACGTGATTAAGTACCGAACCGAGGGCATAATTGGTGTCGCCGTGAGTGGCGGCGTCCTCCACAGCTTCACTTATCGCAAGTCCCAGACTTCCGGGATTATCGCTGTCCGCGGCAAGCGCCTGCCGTCCGGCGTTCGTATGGTTGCTGGGAGATGCGTAAACCTTTCCGCCCCAGGTCTCCATGGCGATCCTTCTGTAAGGTTTTTGTTTATAGCTTACTTTCACCATATATACGGTCACGTCAAGTCCGAAGAAAGCGCCCGAGAAGCACATGGCGCTCCCCCATTGTCCTGCTCCGGTTTCAGTTGCGATGCGCCTGATGCCTGCCTGTCTGTTATAATAAGCCTGCGGGACGGCGGTATTGGGTTTATGGCTCCCGGTCGGGTTAAGTCCCTCGTGCTTGTAATAAATTTTTGCAGGCGTTTTAAGTGCCTTCTCAAGCCTGTGTGCGCGATAGAGTGGGGATGGCCGCCAGAGCGAATAAATCTCCAGCACCTCCTCCGGTATGTCTATCCATCGCTCCGTGGAGACTTCCTGCTCAATTAATGACATAGGAAAAATGGGGGAAAGATCGTCCGGCCCGACCGGTTTGTGCGTGCCGGGATGCAGCGGCGGCGCCGGCCTGTTAGGCATGTCCGCCATGATATTATACCACTTCTTGGGCATTTCCTTCTCGGTCAGGATAATCTTAGTCTCTTTCATATTTCCTCCCGCTTACAATATCTATATAGCAGCCTGAAGGCTCGTCAGTTCCCGCAGTTTTTTTCCGAAATCTTTCTCGCGCATAAGCGCCTCGCCGATGAGAGCCGCATCCGCGCCGACAGATTTTAAAAATTTTAAATCGTCCCTTGTAGAAATTCCCGATTCGCTGACGACAACCCTGTCCATCGGTATGTCCTCTACAAGATATTCCGTATTCCTGATGTCCACTTCGAATGTTTTAAGGTCACGGTTGTTTATCCCGATTATCCTGAACGATAAATCCAGAACTTTGTCCAGGTCATATTCGTCGTGCGTCTCCGCCAGAACCTCCATGCCAAGTTCCTTTCCCAGGAGATACAGGTCTTCCATGCGCTCCTGCTCAAGTATCGAAGCTATAAGAAGGAATGCGTCCGCACCATTGGCGCGCGCTTCGTAGACCTGGTATTCGTCGAATATGAAATCTTTTCTGAGGACAGGAATTTCTATGCTCTCCGAAATCCACTTGAGGTAGCCGATGTCGCCTCTGAAATATTTTTTCTCGGTCAGGACAGATACCGCGCGCGCGCCGTTATCTTCGTATATGCGGGCTATGGTGACAGGGTCGAAGTCATTTCTAATCAGGCCCTTCGATGGAGACGCCTTCTTAACCTCGGCTATTATGGAGACCGCGTCATTATTTATCAGCGCCGAAGCGAAATCCATCACAGGACGCGCATCCGCCGCCATCGACCTTAACTCGTTTAAAGGCAGGCGCGCCTTGACATCTTTAAGTTCCTCTCTCTTGTCAGCGACGATTCTCTGGAGTATCACCTGTGCGCCTCATAGGCTTTACGCCCGCTTTATTGCTTATTTCCAAAACCGATAACCTGCTCAAGCTTATTATACGCAGAACCCGAATCTATCGACTCCGCCGCCTTAATCATACCGTCTTTTATTGACGGCGCCGCGCCGCTGATATAAATCGCCGCCCCGGAATTGAGAAGCACAATGTCGCGTCTTGGGCCCTTTTCGCCTTTCAGGACACCGAGCGTAATATCCGCGTTCTTCTTCGCGTCTCCGCCGCGAAGTCCATCGGCTGATGAAATAGTTATCCCGTAATCGCGCGGGTCGAGGATAAACGTATGCACGGCTGCGTCTTTGACCTCGGAAATCCGGCTCTCTCGCGTTACGGTTATCTCATCGAGGCCGTCCATGCCGTGCACGATCATCGCCCGCTTTGTGCCGAGGTTAAGCAAAACGTGCGCGAGCTTGTCCGTCAGGTCGGCCTCATATACGCCCATCACCTGGGCGTTCGCCCCGGCGGGATTGGACAGAGGGCCGAGCAGGTTAAAGATTGTTCTTATTCCTATCTCGCGCCGTGGGATGAGCGCGTGCTTCATAGCGGAATGCAGAAGCGGCGCATAAAGAAATCCTATTCCTGTTTCGTCCACGCACCGCCCGACTTCTTCCGGCGCCATCTCGAGGTTCACGCCGAGTTGGTACAGGACATCCGCGCTGCCGCAGCATGAAGACACGGCGCGGTTACCGTGCTTCGCTACCTTTATCCCGGCGCCAGCCGCGACAAACGCGCAGGTGGTGGAGATGTTAAACGTGCTCGTGCCGTCCCCGCCGGTGCCGCAAGTATCGAGTATGGTCTCGAGGTCGAGATTTATATCGTCGTGGTCAATCGATACGGAACGCGATTTAATAGGTATCCTGGTTGCCTTCCCGCGCATTACCCGCGCCGCGCCCGTTATCTCGTC
>DAHWTK010000123.1 GCA_027328825.1 Nitrospirota bacterium | reverse complement strand
CGTCTGGAGGAGCTTGCAAAACGTGTTTGCCTGATTACCGGGAAAGAACTCCCGGACGTATCGAGGAAGGCGATATTCGTTTTCGCCGGAGACCACGGCGTGGCGGACGAGCTGGTGAGCGCATATCCGAAGGCCGTCACGGCCCAAATGGTGCTGAACTTCATAAGCGGCGGCGCCGGGGTGAACGTCCTGGGAAGGCACGCTTGCACGGACGTTATTGTAACGGACATCGGAGTCGACCACGAGTTCGGGCTGGTGGAGGGTTTGCGAAACGCCAAGGTTGGCCGGGGGACGAATAACATCGCAAAAGGGCCGGCCATGAGCCGGACGGACTGCATCAGGGCGATAGAAGTGGGCATAGGGCTGACAAACGAGTTTGCCGACAGGGGCTACGGTATATTCGGCACGGGCGACATGGGTATAGCAAACACAACTCCCTCTTCGGCGCTCGCGGCGGCGTATACCGGCCTTTCCGCGGCGGATGTTACCGGCTATGGAACAGGCATAGGCGAGGAGCGCTTCGCGGTCAAGGTGGAGGTCGTAAGGAGGGCGCTGGCGGTGAATCCGCCGGATGCAGCCGATCCTCTTGGAACACTTGCGAACCTCGGCGGTTATGAGATTGCGGGCATTGCCGGAGTTGTGCTCGGGGCCGCCGCGCGGAAACTGCCGGTGGTGGTGGACGGGTTCATATCCACTGCCGGGGCGGTCGCGGCTTGCAGAATAAAGCCTGAGGCGAAGGGATATGTCATTGCCGCGCACAAGTCCGTGGAGCGCGGGCATGCAGCCATGCTGAAGCTCCTGGGGCAGAGGCCGCTGCTCGACCTCGACATGAGGCTCGGCGAGGGCACGGGCGCCGCGCTCGGGATGATACTTGTAGAGGCCGGGGTAAGGATACTGAAAGAGATGGCTACATTCGGCGAGGCCGGCGTGGACGGGGATAAGGTTTGCTGATGCTGTCCGATTTCCTGACCGCGCTCGGCTTTCTTACCGTCATACCGCTCGGCCAGGAAAAGATTCAACCGGAGAGGATGGCCGGCATGATGAGCTTCTTCCCGGTGGTGGGGTTGCTCATAGGTTCGATACTCGCGTTTTTCGATTACCTCGCAAAGGGCCTGCTTCCCCGGCAGGTAACCGACGCGCTCATCATAGCGTTCCTCGCCTTCATTACCGGCGGGCTTCATCTCGACGGAATCGCCGATACTGCGGACGGTTTAATAGGCGGTAAAGGGGACAGAGAGAAGGCCCTTGCGATAATGAAGGACAGCCGCACCGGCGCGATGGGCGTCGTCGCAATCTGCCTTATCCTGCTTGTAAAGTTCATGGCGCTCGATTCGATACCCTCGGATATGAGGCCCGGCGCGCTTCTTCTTGCGCCTGTGCTTTCGCGCTGGGGGCAGGTGCTTGTATCATATGGTTCGCGCCCGGCCAGGAGCGATAACAGCCTTGCCGGTTCGTTTATGGTTTATCTGAAACCGGCGCATCTGGTAGCCGCGTCCGTCATGGCCGCGGCTTTCGCGGCCATGTTCGGCGGCCTTACCGGTCTGTCCGCGCTTGCGGCGGCGGCGATAGCCTGTCTTCTGCTCAAGATATTCTTTAACCGCTCCATAGGCGGCGAGACCGGCGACACCATAGGCGCGACGTCCGAGATTGCCGAGGCGCTGGTATTTATAGTATTCTCTGCGCTGGTATAAGGGGGGCCGGCAGAAGGCAATGTCATATACTCGATTATATCTATGCCGCCACGGGGAGGTCCGCGGAGATGACGGGGCCGGTCGACCGGCCAAAAGGCGTTACAACGGCCACCGGGACGTCGATATTACGGACGAAGGCGTAAGGCAGATGGAGCGACTGCGGGATATGCTGCTTGGCAAATCCCTTGACGCGGTCTATTGCTCCGACCTTATCCGGACGGTAAAAGGAGCTGAAATAATAGGAGGGCCGCACGGAGCAAAGGCCGTCTCCAGGGCGGAATTCCGGGAGCGCGGCGTAGGACTTTGGGAAGGGATGAGTTACGACGAGATAGAAGCTGCATATCCGGAGGACTGGAACGCCTGGCTTGGGGATATAGTGCATTTTGTCCCGCCGGGAGGCGAATCGCTTCTGGAGGTTTCCGCGAGAGTGCTCCCCGCGCTGAACGACACGCTGGCCGCGCACAGGGGTAAAGAGGTGGTTCTGGTCGGACACGGCGGCGTGAACAGGATAATACTTTCCCATGCCATGGGGCTTGATATGAAGAACATCTTCCGAATCGAACAGCGTTACGGCGCGCTGAACATAATAGATTTCTACGATGACGGAATGCCTGTTGTGAAGCTTCTGAACGGGTGAGGATGTGAAAATTATATCAAAATCTATTTATGTAATATTCGTTTCGATCGCGTTTGCATCGTCCGCGTTCGCGGCTGTCAACCCGCTTGAAAGGCTCCTTGCCGGCAACAAGAGATTTGTCGCAGGCGCGCCTGCCAGGAAGGAAATCGGAGAGAAGAGACGCAGAGAGCTTGCCAGGGGCCAGCATCCCTTCGCCATCGTGCTTTCGTGTTCGGATTCCAGCGTCCCGCCGGAGATGATTTTCGACCAGGGCCTCGGGGACCTGTTCGTAATACGCGACGCCGGAAACGTGGCGGACCCCGTGGTAATCGGGAGCATCGAGTATGCCGTGGAACATCTGCATGTCCCGCTCCTCGTGGTGCTTGGGCATTCCGGCTGCGGCGCCGTAAAGGCGACACTTGAGGCCAGAAAAAGGCCTGCCGGCAACTTCGGCAGCATAACCGACGAGATACTTCCGGCTGTCGTTGAGGCGAGGAAATCTCACAAAAAGGACATTTTGAACGAGGCCGTACAGGACAACGTGAAAAATACGTGCTCCGAGATTGTCCGGAGGAGCAAGGTAATCCAGGACCTTGTGAGCAAGGGTAAATTCAGCATTGTCGCCGCCGAATATTACACTGATACGGGCAAGGTAGAGCCTGTTCCATCCGGCCCCAGTGTGCCGCCGAAAAGATAAAATTTATGTATAAAGGTTCCGTAATAATCTCGGCGCCGTGGAGCGGTTCCGGCAAAACGACGGTCAGCATGGGAATCATGGCTGCCCTCTGCGAGGCCGGGCTTGCCGTACAGCCGTTCAAGACCGGCCCGGATTTTATCGACCCGCAATACCACAAAAAAATCACGGGCCGCGTATCGCGCAACCTCGACGGCTGGATGATGAAGGCTGCCGGGGTGCGCGAGACATATGCCAGGGGATGCGAGGGCGCGGATATATGTGTCGTGGAAGGCGCGATGGGCCTCATGGACGGCATAGGCAAAGGCGGCATACAGGGGAGCACGGCTGAGGCAGCAAAGATTCTCGGTATCCCGGTTATTCTCGTCGTTGACGCAAAAGGCATGGCGGGCAGCGCCGCGGCTGTGGTAAAAGGTATTGAAGACATAGCCACTGGCGTAAACGTTTCCGGCGTGATATTTAACCGCGTAGGTTCCGAGCGCCATGCGGATATGCTGAAGACGGCGGTGAAGAGGCATTGCAGGGCGAAGGTGATTGGAGTCATACCGCGCGTGGAAGGGCTTGAGATACCTTCGAGACATCTGGGCCTCACCACCGATCTGGACGGCATCCTGACGCGGGAATTTATA
>DAHWTK010000122.1 GCA_027328825.1 Nitrospirota bacterium | reverse complement strand
CCGCGCGAGGCGAAGGCGGTCGGGTATGGGTGCCGAAAGGCGGCAGGCCCTGGTATTTCCTTGAGGAGTGGTATCCGGCCTACGGGAATCTCGTTCCTAGAGACGTCGCCTCTCGCGCCATTTTCAAGGTCGTTTATGAAATGGGCCTGGGTGTGGAAGGAAAGCCGGTAGTATATCTCGACATATCGCACCTGACCAAAGAAGACCTTGAGACCCGGCTCTTCGGCATAATGGAGATATACCAGACATATACGGGGCAGGACCCGCGCAAGGTCCCCATGCAGGTATTCCCCGGCGTGCATTACAACATGGGCGGCTTCTGGGTGGACTATAACATGGCCACAAACATACCCGGCCTCTTTGCCGCCGGCGAGGCTGAATATCAGCACCACGGAGCAAACCGGCTCGGAGCGAACTCGCTCGTCTCATGCATATACGACGGTATGGTCGCAGGCCCTGCCGCAATCAATTACGCTTCAGGGCTTAATACGCGCAAGGAAGACCTGCCATCTCGGTTTTTCGATGCGGAATTAAAAAGCCAGGCGGAGATAAATTCCGGGCTGCTCGCAAAAAACGGAAGCGAGAATCTTTATTCTCTCTACCATGAGATGGGCGACGTTATGCGTGAAAATGTGACGGTCGTGCGGTATAATGAAAAACTGAAGGCCACTGATATGAAGCTCCGGGAGTTGATGGAACGTTATGAAAATATAGGCGTGCCGGACGGCTGCCAGTCCCTGATATTCGCGCGGGAACTTAAAAACATGCTCGTCCTCGCGCGGACTATAACGCTTGCGGCGCTGGAGAGGAACGAATCGCGCGGCGCGCATTACAAGCCGGAATATCCAAAGCGCGACGACAGGGATTGGCTCAAAACCACAAAAGCCTTCCATACCACTGAGGGCCCGCGTTTTGAATACGAGCCGGTTGATATATCTCTTATAGAGCCGCGGGAGCGGCATTACGAGTTAGAATAGTGTCAGGCAGGAGGCTATTATGAAAACGAAGCTTTTTGTACCAGTATTTTTATTGTTGCTATTAACCCTCTCCGCATGTGCGTCCACGGGAGGCGGCGAAACTAAAGCCACTATGATGATGCCGGCCATACGTGCTTTGCAGTCGGTATATATCTGGGATGCGGACGGCTACCCTGATATAAACGTCCTTCAGGCGCTGAAGGCGGAGACAGCTAAACAACTGCGGGAAAAAGGACTTCTCGTATCGAACGACCAGAACGCAACGCAGGCCTACGTGAAAATCACGGTGCTGAAGGGATACAATAACGTAAACGAGGGCAGGTCTTACCTCAAGGCGCGGCTTTATTTTATAGACGCGGCGGGAGAGAATATATTTTACGACAAGACTGCATCCGCATCCCTTTCAGGCGACATAAAGACCCGCGACGGGGGCGAGAAAGGCCCCGGTTATCCCGTGAAACAAGTGGTTCGGGAACTCCTCTCGGACTACCCGAAGGTACTGGGGAAATGAAACAGGGCGACAGGTTCATCGCAAGGATAAAAAGGCAGGAAGGCCCCGGCTCGAAGCATTACTGGGAGGAATTCGATCTGACATTCCGCCCCGGCATGAACGTTATTATCGCACTTATGGACATACAGAAAAAACCCGTTGCGCGCAACGGCAGAAATACTACCCCGATCTCGTGGGAGTGCTCTTGTCTCGAAGAAGTATGCGGGGCCTGCGCCATGATTATAAACGGCATACCCAGGCAGGCGTGCAGCACGCTCATAGACGGACTTGAGACGCCGGTTGTGATAGAGCCTCTGACGAAGTTCCCGCTCGTAAAGGACCTGGTGGTTGACAGGCGCTCGATATTCGAGAACTTCAGGAAAATCCACGCCTGGATACCTGTAGACCTCGCTTATGGCGCAGGGCCTGGGCCGAGGGTAAGCCAGGAGGCGCAGAGAAAGGCGTATCCGCTTTCCCGTTGCATAACCTGCGGTAACTGTCTTGAAGCCTGTCCGCAGGTAAACAGCCGATCCCCGTTCATGGGCGCGGCGGTATTAAACCAGGCGACACTCATGGATTCTCATCCGACCGGGAAGATGAACAGGGCAGAGCGGCTTGCGGCAGTCCGCGCCAAGGGCGGCCTGGGGGACTGCGGGAACGCGCAGAACTGCGCCCGCGTCTGCCCGAAGGAGATACCGCTCGTTGACTCTATCGCGCGGCTGAACCGGGAGGCCGTAATTGACGGCATCCTCAGATGGCTGGAGAAATAATGCGGCTTCACGAATACCAGGCTAAGGAAATCCTTCAGAAAACCGGAATCCCTACCCCCAGGGGATTTCTCGCCTCCACTCCGGGCGAGGCCGGCGCGGCCTACGATAATCTCGGCTCGCACATCGTAGTCCTGAAGGCCCAGGTACTGGCCGGAGGCCGCGGAAAGACCGGAGGCGTAAGGACCGCCCATTCAGCCGAAGAGGCGCAGTTCGCCGCATCCCAGATGCTCGGGCGGAGACTCGTTACATCCCAGAGCGGCCCGGAAGGCACCACCGTGCGAAAACTCCTTGTCGAAGAGGGCGTGGCCATCGAGAATGAATATTACGTGGCGATAACCATCGACCGCGAGAAGAAAAAACCAGTGGTAATGGCAAGTTCATCCGGCGGCATGGAAATAGAAGAGACGGCAAAAAAATTTCCGGAAAAAATTGTCAGGGAGTATATAGAGCCGGTGTTCGGGCTTCAACCATACCAGGCGAGGAAAATCGCTTACGGGCTTGGAATACGCGGGAACATGGCGCAGCTTTTCGTGGACGTTCTGCTGAAGCTGCATATTATCTTCCTCGTCTCCGACCTCGAAATCGCCGAGATAAACCCGCTTGCCAGGACCGAGGAAGACCGCTTCGTGGCGCTGGACTCCAAGATGACCATAGACGACAGCGCTCTATTCCGGCATGAGGAAATTAAAAAACTTGCCGACCCGGCGGATATGGACCCGCGCGAATACGAGGCCCGGGAGGCCGGAGTGAACTATATAAAACTAAAGGGCAATATCGGCTGCATGGTAAACGGCGCCGGGCTCGCCATGGCGACTATGGACCTTATAAAATCCGCCGGCGGGGAACCGGCAAACTTCCTCGACGTCGGCGGCGGCGCAGACGTCGACCATATAAAAAAAGCTCTTGAGGTGCTCGTATCAGATCAACGGGTGGAAGCCATTCTCGTTAATATCTTCGGCGGGATTTTAAGATGCGACGTCCTGGCGGATGGCATAGTCCGGGCGGCAAGGGAATTGGAAATCAAGGCGCCGATTGTCGTGCGTCTTGAAGGAACGAACAAATCCCAGGGGGAAAAAATACTCCGGGATTCCGGGCTTCACTTCCGTTTCGCGGCTACGATGCGCGAGGCCGGTGAGATGGCGGTCAGGTCGATAAGGAGCAATGCGTAGGAGCCAACCTGTTAAATGGCAATTTTAATAAATAAGAACACGAAGGTGATTGTCCAGGGAATTACCGGGCGCGAAGGGTCGTTCCACGCGGAACAGATGCTCTCCTACGGCGCGCGCGTGGTCGGAGGCGTTACGCCGGGCAAGGGCGGGAAAGAAATTATGGGCCTCCCGGTGTTCGATTCCGTGGTTGAGGCGGCGAAAGAGACCGGGGCCGACGCATCGGTAATATTCGTCCCGGCGACTTACGCATCCGATGCCATCCTCGAAGCCGCGGATTCCGGAATCGGCCTTGTCGTCTGCATAACCGAGGGCATACCGGTGCACGATATGCTGGTGGTGGCGCGGGCGCTGGAAGGCTCTTCCAGCCGGCTTGTCGGCCCGAATTGCCCCGGTATAATCACCCCCGGAGAGTCCAAAATCGGCATCATGCCGGGGTATAT
>DAHWTK010000121.1 GCA_027328825.1 Nitrospirota bacterium | reverse complement strand
CGTTCGCCGTGCTTTTGCCTATACGCACGGTAGGCGTAATGGGCGACGAACGCACGTACGAGAGCGTTGTGGCGCTTCGGGCCGTCCATTCAAAGGACGGCATGACCGCCGACTGGGTGCCTCTTCCGTATTCGCTCCTGGGGACAATCTCTAACCGCATAATCAACGAAATCAAGGGAGTAAACCGCGTCTGCTACGACATCTCCAGCAAGCCGCCCTCCACTATAGAGTGGGAATAGGTCATAAACCCCTCCCCGGATTTGACAGTTACGCAGATACCCGTTATATTAAAATATAAGCCTTATGAAAACGGGCCGGGGAGCATTTTATTTCCAATTCGGTGAGAGGGGTGTCTTATGAGTCCGCATTTTTCAAGGAGCAAACGCTTCAATGCAATAAAATACCTGAACGCCGTACGAATCCTTACAAAAGAAATCGACAACGGAAAGACCCTGCCGGAGTTTTTCTACCTCCGTGGCAGGGCATACTCCCTTCTGTCCATGAACAAAAAAGCGTCCCTGGATTTCGAGAGGGCAAGCCAGCTCAAGCCGGAATCGCTTAAGTACAAAAAAGCGCTCGCCGCTTCGTTTCTCGTCTCGGAAGACTATCAGAACTGCTTGGGAACATTGGAAAGCTGTCCCGACACCGCGTCTTTCATGCTGATTAAAGGCGCCTGCCTCTACAAATCCGGAAGACCGGGAGAGGCCATAAAAATTCTCGACCGCTACCTTGAGCTTTCGCCCTGGGACTCCGCCGGGCACTACCAGAAGGCTCGCTGCCTGATGGCCCTGGAGAGGTTCTCCGAAGCCGAGTCGGGCTTCAGGAGATCGCTTCGTCTCGGCGGCGATGCAGTGGAGGGCCTCACCTGGCTGGCCCTGTCCACAGTCGCGCGGGAGAGGGAAGACAGCGGCATATCCGACATGCCCCTGGCTGCGTAAGGCGGCAGTCCGGGCGCATCTCACGGAGCGAGCCGGAATTAATTTTCCATTATCAATCAATACATGAAATCCGGGAATAACTCCCGTTTCACCGCGTCGAAATAATCGTCGTATACCCGGGGGAGCACGACTGCCGGTCGATCTCCCCACAGCTCCCAGGCCGTCCAGGCCGCCTCCTCTTCCGGGCTGACGTACGGACGATAAATAACCTCCGGGCCCGGGCCTTCGCCGGGCAGAAGCCCGAGACGCAGATAAAACCGGATAAGCGCCCTCTGCGCCTTTTCGTCGGGCGGATTCGCAAAGCCGGTGGAATAATTATCCTTGAACAGCAGGTCGTAAAAACCGCCCGTTTGCACTCCCATGAATATGTTTACGGAAGAGTCGGACGCCGCCGCCACGGCGAACCCGGTAGTAGCCGGTTCGTGAACTGGAACCGCCTCAGGTCTGGCCGCCGGCTGGACATTTGCGGCAAGCGCGGCAAGCCCCCGTGGAGACGTCCCGGCAAGGACCGTTGGCCCTTCGGCGAACGTAAAATCCCCCTTCCCGAGGAGTATTGAGAGCGTGCCGCCGAATACGCTCGCGGCGGCTATGTCGGGTTTCCCGTCGCCGTTGAAATCTCCCGCGATTATGAATTTCGGATCGAGCCGTGAGACAATGTTGACGGGTTTTTTAAAAGCGCCGTCGCCCGCGCCGGGAAATACGGAAATACTGGCGGAGTCGTGATATCCGACCGCCAGGTCGAGCTTTTTATCCCCGTTGAAATCCGCCGCCGCGAGACATGCAGGCCCAGGTCCCGTTTTTGTGTCTCCGCCTTCCCGGAACGTCCCGTTCCCGTCCCCAAGGAACATCCGTATTATATTATCCCGCCTGCATGCCACGGCAATGTCGGTCTTTCCGTCCCCGTTGAAGTCTCCGACGGCGATGCCGTCCGGCCCCCTCCCTGTGCCGAGATAAACGGGAGCGGAGAAAAGGCCGTCGCCTTCATTGAATATTATCGCCAAGCTGTTGTCATTGAAGTCGGATACGGCCAAATCCTGGCCTACAGACCGCGCTCTACTGCCAGAAGCCTGCCTGCCGGCGCCGCCGGAAAAGCGGCCGCTCCTTATACAGGCGGGGGAGGAGCCGACGGGAATTTTTATAGCCTTTTCCGAGAAATGGCCGTGCCCGTCGCCCCTGAAAACGTCCACGACATCACCGAACCAGCAGGCGACCGCCAGGTCTATACGCTTGGAACCGTCCGGCTGCCCGCCCCCGCCTGTAAAGTTACCTGCTATGAGGCTCACAGGGCCGGAATCGGTAGACAGCTCGGCGGTTTTAACGAAATTGCCGTCCCCAAGGCCCCTGAATATCGTTATTGTGTCGCTCGTAAGGTTCGAGACGGCAATGCCCGGATTTCCGTCTCCGTCGAAGTCCGCGGAAACTATGGAATACGGAAAAGTGCTCAGATACAGGCCGTCCGGCGGGCCGATATAGAACGATTTTTTCATGGAATAAAAAGGAGATGGCGGGTCCGGCGGCCTTGTGCGGGAGGCCTGAAGAGGCCTGGACTGCGCCTGGAGGCATATTGCGGCAAGCGCCACGAATAATATTTTCTTTATCATATGCCCTCCAAACACAACAGGGATAATCCTTAACTCGGAGGGCAGACGTAAAACTATTTCATTTATAGTAAAGTATTATAATTAGAATGGGTATTGTCAAAACGAGGAGAAGACGGTCGGCTGAAAGGGCTGTTTTTTTGCTTGTCCGAGGGCAATAAAAAAGGCGCCGAATCGGCGCCTTGTGGTAGTTTTTCTAACAGGAATACAGCCCGCATTTTAATGAGGCGGAAGTATCCTATTTTTTCCCGGCCCTTTTTTTGCGGGCCTCCTGCTGCTTGCGTTTTTTCTTAACGGAAGGTTTCTCATAGAACTTTCTTTTCTTCAGTTCCTTGAGAAGCCCCTCCTTGGCCATCTGGCGCTTGAGAATCTTGAGCGCCTTTTCGACCTGTCCATCGTGGACTTTAACTTCCAGGCTTTATCACCCTTTCCGGATTTATATTATTTGGTCTGAAGAGGATTAGAGATACGTGCGCGGTCAAAAAATACAGGTTCCGCGCCTTAATGCCCCACCTGCTCCGTCGATGCCGGAGGAATGTCCACCCCCGATGCGTCCTATGTTTCTATCACGGGAAAAAGGGCTTGTCAAGATAATTCTGAAATGACGTGCATTTATGCGTCTCGCGCCCCGCTAATCTCTATGCCGAGGGCGGCGATTTTGCGGTGGAGGTTGCTGCGTTCTATTTTTAACGCCTCGGCGGTGCGGGAGATATTCCAGTCGTTTTCCTTGAGCCTCTTAAGGATATAGTCTTTCTCGAACGCCGCCCTTGCTTCACGTAGCGAACCGGCAGACTGACCGTCTTCGCCGATTCCGTCCTCACTATTGTCCATAATTGACGCAATCGGCGGCGGGATCTCGCCCGCTCCAATCTCCTCGCCTGGAGTCATTATTACAAGACGCTCGATGATATTTTTCATCTCCCGGACATTCCCCGGCCATGAGTATGCGGAGAAGAGCCGCATGGCTGCGGGAGAGGCTTTTTTAGCCCTGCCCCCGCTCTCGGCGGCAAATTCCCTGAGGAAATATTCCACAAGCAGAGGTATGTCTTCCCTGCGTTCCCGGAGCGGCGGGACCTCGATGGGTATGACGTTCAGGCGGTAAAACAAGTCCTCGCGGAAACGGCCAGCCTTGATCTCGTCTTCCAGAATTTTATTCGAGGCAGCAATTACCCGAACATCAACTTTTATCGTTCTCATTCCGCCGACGCGCTGAATTTCCTGCTCCTGGAGCGCCCGGAGAACCTTTGCCTGCGTAGAGAGGCTCATATCCGCGATTTCGTCAAGGAATATCGTGCCGCCATGTGCAAGCTCGAACTTGCCCTTTCTCTGGGCCGTGGCGCCGG
>DAHWTK010000120.1 GCA_027328825.1 Nitrospirota bacterium | reverse complement strand
CCGGTTATTTTCTCTATCTCGTCCTGGCATAAGAGGATGTCCTCTTTTATCGTCGAAAAGAGCATCCTGAACATCCACGGGTGTGACATCGTGTGGTTTCCCATCTCGTGTCCCTCGGCATGGATGCGCAGGGCGAGGTCGGGATTATCTTTTAAATTTTTCCCAATAACAAAAAAGGCTGCCTTTATATTGTGCTTTGCCAGGATGTCGAGAATCTGCGCGGTGTAAGGGGCGGTCGGGCCGTCGTCGAAGGTAAGTGCTACGGATTTCTCATTGGGATTCCCGCGCCAGTACACCTTCCCGAATACACGGCTGCGCATGGACGTCATGCCTCGGACGGACAAGACTATCCATACGAGCAAAAGTGCGCCGAGGGCGTAATTTACGGTTTTTATATCCCAGAGAAAATTCAGGCAGAGAAACAGCAGAACGACTGAGGCGGCCCGGAAGAGCATTTTTATTTCTCGAAAAGACCGAGCTGGGACATCCTGTTTTCGGGAAATGCTATCGGATAATCGCCGGTGAAGCAGGCTGTGCAGAATCTGTTCATCGAATCCGGTATTACGCCAAGAAGCCCTTCGAGGCTTAAGTATCCAAGCGAGTCAGCCGTCATGTAGCGGCGGATTTCCTCGACGGTATGGGACGAAGCAATAAGCTCCTGCCTGGTGGGAGTGTCTATGCCGTAAAAACACGGGTGAGTAGTAGGCGGAGAGCTTATCCGCATATGGACTTCTTTCGCGCCTGCCTTCCTTACCATCTTTACAAGCTTGCGGCTGGTCGTGCCCCGGACAATTGAATCGTCCACGAGAATTACGCGCTTCCCTTCGAGGAGCCTTCGCACCGGGTTCAGTTTTATCTTCACGCCGAAATGCCGGATATTCGCTTTCGGCTCGATAAAAGTGCGGCCCACGTAGTGGTTACGGATTAGGCCCATGTCGAAGCTTATCCCGGACTCCTCAGCGTAACCGAGCGCCGCCGGCACGCCGGAATCCGGCACCGGCACGACAAGGTCGGCCTCCACCGGATGTTCCCCGGCAAGCCTCTTTCCCATCATCTTGCGGACAAAGTTCACGTTCTCTCCGAAAACGTAGCTGTCCGGCCTTGCGAAGTAGATAAACTCGAATATGCAGCAGGACTGCCTGGCCTCCGGAAACGGATGATATGACTTCATACCGTCCTTGTTTATTATAACCACCTCGCCCGGCTCTACATCACGTATATACTGAGCTTCGATAAGGTCGAGCGCGCAGGTCTCGGACGAGAGGACGTATGCGCCGTCCAGCATCCCCAGGCAGAGGGGCCTGAAACCGTTCGGGTCACGTATGCCTATCATCTCCTGCTCGGAAAGTATCAGAAGCGAATATGCGCCCTCTACCTTCTGAAGCGCATCAACGGCGCGGGTGCTGAGGCTGCCGGATTTGGAGTGCGCTATAAGGTGTACGATGATCTCGCTGTCTACCGACGTGTGGAATATGGAGCCGTAGGCCTCAAGCTCGTCCTTTATGGCGCCGTAGTTTGTGAGATTGCCGTTATGGGCGACGGCGAGAGAACCAAGCGCGTAGTTTACAAGAAGAGGCTGGACGTTCTCGACGATTTGGCTTGCGCCGGTGGTGGAGTAGCGGTTATGTCCAATTGCGGCTGAGCCTTTAAGTTTCGCAATATTCTCCTCGGAAAATATATCCGATACCAGGCCGAGCCCCTTTTCAATCCTGAGTATCTCCCCATCAGAGGATACTATGCCCGCGCCTTCCTGTCCTCTGTGCTGTAGCGCGTAAAGGCCAAGGTATACAAGATTTGCGGCCTCGGGATGGCCGAATATTCCGAATACCCCGCACTCGTCGTGGAATCTGTCGTTCATCATTTCCTCTGTGCCCGCGCCTCGCGGATCGTGCTTACAACGGCCCCGCACTGACACAAGCCGCCAATACAAATCACGTCTTTAAAAGTTTGGGAATCGCACCCCGCCATATATCATTCATCTCTGCTATCGGCTGGTTTACGGCATTTTCGTTTCCAACCCTGATTATCAGAGAACCGCCGCCGACTGTACCTATGGCACTGCACGGTACGCCGCGACGCGACATTATCTCTGAAATACTCGCTGCGCTCTCCGGTTTTGTCGAAATGATTATCCTCGACTGGCTCTCTCCGAAAAGAAGCGCATCTTTCCTTATTTTTCCGTCAACCGTTGTTTCGCAGCCTATGACTTCGTCTTCTCCCCTGAAACAGCATTCCGCAAGCGCCACGGCAAGGCCGCCTTCGGATAAATCATGCGCGGATTTTACGAACCCGGCATTTATTGCCTCAAAAACCGCGTCCTGGAGCGCCTTTTCTGCTTTCAAGTCTATATCCGGCGGAAGTCCTTTCTGAAGGCCATGGAACACGCGCAGATATTCCGTTCCGCCGAGCTCTTCCCTGGTCTCTCCGAGCAGGATTATTACGTCGCCTTCATCTTTGAAATACTGCGTAGTCGCCCTGGACACGTCGTCGATTATGCCGACCATTCCAATGACCGGGGTCGGATATATTCCCAGGCCCTTCGTCTCATTATAGAAGCTGACGTTTCCGGAGACGACAGGGGTCTGGAGTTCTTCCGCTGCAAGCGACATGCCTTCCAGCGCTTCCTTGAACTGCCACATGGTCTCAGGCTTCTCCGGGTTGCCGAAGTTAAGACAGTCTGTAAGCGCCAGGGGCTTTGCGCCGGAGCAGACGACATTCCTCGCGGCCTCGGCTACGGCTATTGCGCCGCCCGCCTTAGGATGCAGGAAACAGTAAAGCGAGTTGCAATCGACAGACATGGCAAGCGCCTTGTCCGTCCCCTTTATCCTCACCACCCCGGCATCAGAGCCGGGATATACTACCGTATTCGTGCGCACCATGTGGTCGTACTGCCGGTATATCCAGCTTTTTTCAGCTATCGTCGGAGATTCGAGAAGCCTCACAAGCACGGCGTTTAAATCTTTCGGCAAGGGCAGGAGGTCGAGGTTCAGTTCCTGCATGCTGTCCTGATAGACTGGCCTGGCCGATGGCCTGTCGTAGACCGGGGCCTCGTCCGCGATGGCCTTTGCCGGTATCTCCGCCACGACAACACCGCCGTCTTTAACCCGTAGCATCCCGTCGCCGGTCACGTGACCGATGGTAACCGCCTCAAGATCCCATTTCTTGAAAATATCCTCGACTTCCTTCTGCATTCCTTCTTTTGCGACAATGAGCATCCGCTCCTGGGACTCGGAGAGCATAAGTTCGTATGGTATCATCCCCTCCTCGCGCCGGGGAACCAATGCCAGATCCATCTCCATTCCTGATCCGCCGCGCGAGGCCATTTCACACGATGACGATGTAAGCCCAGCCGCACCCATGTCCTGGATGCCGATTATCAAGTCCCTGCTCATAAGCTCAAGGCAGGCCTCAAGGAGAAGCTTCTCGGTAAAAGGGTCGCCCACCTGAACTGTCGGACGCTTCTCTTCCGTTCCTTCCGAGAATTCTTCGGACGCCATAGTAGCGCCGTGAATGCCGTCGCGCCCCGTTTTCGAACCGACGTATATTACCGGATTCCCTACACCGGAAGCAGTGCCGTAGAATATGCGGTCTTTTTTTGCGATGCCGAGCGTGAAGGCGTTTACGAGATTGTTTCCGTTGTATATCTCGTTAAAGTATGTCTCACCCGCAATGGTCGGGATGCCCATGCAGTTGCCGTAGCCGGCTATACCCGCGACGACACCGTCAAGGAGATAGCGGTTCTTCGGCACGTCGAGCGGCCCGAAACGGAGCGAGTCCATGTTTGCGATTGGCCGCGCGCCCATCGTGAACACGTCGCGCAGGATTCCACCAACGCCAGTCGCCGCGCCCTGATACGGCTCTATGAAAGACGGGTGGTTATGGGACTCCAT
>DAHWTK010000011.1 GCA_027328825.1 Nitrospirota bacterium | reverse complement strand
GAGGGTCTCCGTCCGGATGGCCCATGAGTTTAAGCGCCACGACGGAATTTGCCATGGCCGGGTATATCCCGCCGAGGCCGCCCTCTCCCTTCATGCGCTCGACCATCCATTTGTATGCCTCGGTAAGGCCTATTGTCCTGAGGGCCTTGTTTGCGTGTTTCTCGTAAAACCTGAGGAAGCCGTCAAGGGTGATGAACGCGTTTTTCCAGGTCAGGAATTTCTTCTCTTTCCTGAACCTCGGGTCGCGCTTCCGGCAGTTCTCCCGGTCGTCCTTGTCGGCAAAAAGCTCCGAAAGCCCCATCTCCGGCGGAAGATCCATGACAGGTTTCTTGTCGAAGATTATAAGCAGCGGGACAAGCACCGTCCTGGACCAGTAGGATATTTCGTATATATTGAAATAGAACCATGACGGCAGGAGCATTATCTCGACAGGCATGCACGGCACGCCGTCCCACGGATACTGGCCGAACATGGCAAGCGTTATTTTGGTGAAAACATTCGCCCGGATAAGCCCGCCGTTTTTCAGGACGTTCTCCCTGGCGCGCGCCATGAAAGGCTCTTCGGCGGATACGCCCGCGAGCTTGAGGGCGAAGTATGTTTTTATGGTGGCGGAGAGGTCGGAAGGGCCGCCGCGGTAGATATACCAGCCGCCGTCTTCCATCTGGATGGACTTCAGGTATTCTACGAGCCGCTCTTCCTTTGCCTCGTCCACACGGCCAAGGAAGCGGCGGAACATGAGGTATTCGGCGGGTATGGTGGCGTCCGCCTCAAGCTGGTCCACCCAGAACCCCTCCACGGGGTCCTGCACGCCCAGCAGGTATCTCATGGCCTTGTCTACCGCGTTCCCGAGTCCGGCAGACCGGTTATCGGACAAGCTGGCGGCTCGGCCTTCTTCCGGCAGGTTTCCGGTTAACCAGCCTTCGGCAGACCGGCCCTGCTTCCCGCCGGCGTCATACTGTCGCCTTGCGCGACCGAAATCGTCCATGCCCCTCCCCTCGCGATAATTATTCAAATTTTATAAGCAGTTGAATCGGTCCGTAAAGCTGGACTTCCCAATTATACTTCTTCAAAAGCTTATGTCAAGCAAAGATACAAAAATAAAAAAATCTTAATATTTCATTGGTCAACTAAAATTCCATCTGATAAGCTCCACGATATCCCTGAAATTCTTCCCGACCTCCTCGACCGCCGTCGGCTCCACTCCGCAGTGCATCATGCAGTTCTTGCACCGAGGGTCTTTGCGCTCGACGAACCTGTCCCAGTCTGTGCTGTCGATGAGTTCACGGAAGGTTTTATAGTGCCGGTCGGTAATGAGATAGCATGGGCCTTTCCAGCCTTGCGGGTTTACGGTAACGCTGCCCCAGGGGGTGCATTTCAGATCCCTTTCACCGGCCAGGAACCGCATATAGAGCGGCGTGTTCACGAAACGGTATTTTTCGGACATCTTGAATACTTCCCTGAACTTCCTGTGGCTTTCCTCCCGTTCCAGGAAAATATCGTTTTCAACCATCTCGTAGGAAAAGCCGGGCGTTACGAGGAAACCGTCCACTCCAATCGCGGTAAGCTTTTTAAAAAGCTCTTCGATTTCCTTTATGTCCGTTTCCTTATAGAGTGTGGTGTTTACAATCAGCCTGTGCCCTCTGGCCTTTGCCTCGGATATGGCGCTGGTCTGGATGTCGAATATGCCCTTGCGGCCTCTTGTAAATTCCTGCGTCTTCTCGAGTCCGTCGATCGAGATTGTAAACGTCAGGTAAGGAGACGGAGTAAATTTATCGAGCGAGCTGGACAGCTTGAGGGCATTTGTGCAGAACTGTATATGCCTTTTCATGGCTATAAGTTCCGATACAAGCTCTCCTACCTGCGGATACATGAGCGGCTCTCCTCCGCAGATGGATATGACTGGCGCGCCGCACTCCTTCGCCGCGTTTATGCACTCCTCGGGCGTCATCATATCCTGGAGCGTATCCCTGTATTCCCGTATCCTGCCGCAACCGATGCAGGAGAGATTGCACAGATGAAGCGGCTCAAGCATCAGGACGAGCGGAAATTTTTTGACACCTTTTATCTTGTTCTTGACGATATACTTCGTCATAGAGACGTTCAATTGCACTGGGTGACGCAAATTAAAACCTCCGAACTAATAGTAATCCACCGGGTCTTTCTTATGCCTTACGGCCCACCAGAAAATCAGGTTACTCGGAAGCCCCTGCCACATGTACGAATTCGGCGGCGCCAAAAACCTTTTGAAAATCCCCGGAAGAGAATAAAACTCCTCGAAACAGTTCCACACGCCGTCCTCGACCTGCTTAGGGGTCATGTTCCGGGGCGTGAACAGGCATTCCATCCCAAGGTATCTGTCCGCCATCGGATTTATGACGCGCCCTTCTTCTTCGAGCTTTTTTCTCATGGCCGTCCCGGTGCGCGGGGTGACGGTATTGAAAAACGCCATCGGCGCCTTTACCTGCCTCAGGAAGTCCATCGTCTCGGCGAATATTTCCGGCGTGTCCTCGTCGAGGCCGAACAGGAAATTAAGAGAGTAGAAGATTCCCCTCTTCTCAAGCGCCCGGAGCATCTCCGAATACTCCTTCACGGTATTCTGCTTTTTGTTGATGGAACCCAGGCTTTTCTGCGAAACGGATTCTATGCCGATATTCACGTGGTAGACGCCGGCCTTGATGGCGAGGTCGAGGAGTTCCGCATCCCTTGAGGTATTGATCGTCCACAGGCAGCTCCACTTGACGCCAAGCGGAGCCATCGCATTGAAAAGCTCGCGGGCATATTCGCGGTTGCCCGTGATGTTATCGTCCACCACCTGTATCTTCCTGGTCGGTATCCGTTTTATATCCTCTATTACCTCCGGGACGGGCCGGTGCCGGTATGTCCCGCCGTAGAACACGGGCACTTCGCAGAAGCTGCACTTGAACGGACAGCCGCGCGTCGTCTGGAGCGGCAGGAACGGCACGAAGTATTTCTTCAGGTCGAGCAGGTCCCAGCGCGGGAGCGGGAGGTTCTTTAAGTCGTGGAAACTGTCCGCCTTGTAACGCCGCTTCATCTTGCCGTCTTTGAAATCCGTAAGAAGCTGCTCCCAGACGTATTCGGCCTCGCCTTCGACGACGGCGTCGCAATGTTCCAGACATTCCTCCGGCAGGAGTGTGGCATGAAAGCCGCCCATCACGACCGGCACGCCCTTTTTCCGGAACCTGTCAGCGATATGATACGCGCGCGACGAACTGGCAATGGCCACGGAGAGGGCGACTAAGTCGTATCCTCCATCGTAGTTTATCTCGGAGAGCCTGTCGTCCAGGAGCTCGATGTCCACCCACTTTGGCGTAAGGCCTGCCATGTAAGGCAATGCAAGACCCATAATCCAACGCTTAGGAGTCTTGTAAGGGGTACCGTCTTTAAAGACGGTCGTCGGCTGTATCATAAGAAGCTTCATAGGCGCCTACTTTGTTTTATTCCCGCCGGGGGCCGCCATTTCTTCCGATTCCTGCTTGGTCTTCATCTTCTTCACGAGGTCGGCATACGACGAGGAACGGATTATCTTGTTGAACTGAATACGGTAGTTATTGACCAGCGAGACGTGCTCGATCACTATGTCGTATACCCACCAGTTCCCGTTTTTATTAATCAGCCTGTAGTTGACGGGTATCTTTTCGTTGCGCTTGGTAATAATGTCGGAGTCAACAGTTGCGTAGCCGTCGCTTATTTTCTCGCCGGTGTAGATAATCTTTTCGTTGGTGTATCCCTCTATCCTGTTGATGTAGGAGCGCTCCAGGAGGTCGGAGAAAAGAGAGACGAACTGGGCTTTCTCCTGGGGAGTCCTCTGCCGCCAGAATATCGCCAGCGAGCGCTTCGCCATTTCCCTGTAATCGAACACGGTGCTCGCCAGCGCCATTATCTTCTTCCTTCTTTCCCTTTCGTGGGCGGGGCCCTTCAGTTTCGGGTTCTTAAGCACGTCGATTACCCTGTCGGCGGCGGTTTTTACCCGCTCCGTCGGCGCCCCGGCAAAGGCGACCTGAGCCATAATCACAACCAGAAGCGCCGGCAGTACCGCATAAATCAGCTTTTTCATGTCCTCTCCTTTTCTAATTAGTCCCTCATTCGTATTCGTACTTATTCTCCCCCTGCCTGCTTCTCCATATTCTCCACTTCCTTCATGGGGTCCTTGCTTACGGTATAGGGTATTTCGTATGCGTCTTTCCCTGTTGCATGGTCGAGGTTCGCTATCGCCATGCGCTGGTTGAATACGGCGCGGAAATAATCAGCCCTGATCTTGGCGTATGCCTTTACGGAATCCGCTATATCCCTGGCGCTTCCCACGCCGAGGTCGAAATTTGAAAGGGACGCGACTACCCATTGCTTGGCCTTTGTGTACGCCTCGTTAAGCGATTTAATCTCGCTGTCGGCCTCGACCAGTTGGAGATACGCCTCCTTCACCTGGAACGGCACGCCGCCCATGGCGTAAAGCTGCTTCATCTTGAGCTTCATATATTCGGCCTTCGCCTCGGAAACCTTGCTCTTCCTTATGCCGAAGTCCATCCCCCACTTGAATCCTATCACCGCTCCGCCGTACGCATGGTTGAATTCGTCCGTAATGTACGGATTATTGAGGTGGTCCCTGTTCGTCGCCCCGGCGAGGGAATACATACCGGCTATGAAGACCTGCGGGAAATAATCCGCATACTGTGCCTTCACAAGATATTTCCTGGCCGCCAGCCCCTCCTTTAGCTGAAGGAACTCCAGGCGGTCTTTCATGGCCGCTTTCCTGTATAAATCGAAGTCCTGGAGATTCACCGTGGCGGGCACGAGGTATTTGTCTTTTATATCTATCTTCTTGTCCACGTTATTTGTCAATAACTGAAGCCCGTAGTAGGCCTCGTTTATGCCCTGGTCCGCCATAGCCATGTATTTTGCCAGTTCGCCCTGATATGTCTGGAGTTTGTAGAGGTCTACATCGTCCACGTTGGGCGCGCCGGCGTTCAATTGGCGCTGGACCTTGTCCGTCGCCTTGTCGAGCTGGTCGCTTATGTCTTCGAGAAGGCCCTTGAGTTCTCTGCCCAAAAGCAGGCCCCAGTATGCCTCTTTCACCTGCAACGCGACATCGGTCGCCTTCAGACGAGCCCCAGCTTCATAAGCCTTGACGCCGTGCCTCGCGGCCTTGCGGTATGAATCTATCTTGCCGAAGGTATATATCGGCTGTATGAGGAGTATGTCGGCCCGTCCGAACACGCCGTCATAGGACGGCTTGTTTATGTTCGTTGTGCTTTCGGGGTTGCCGTCCCTGCCGTCCAGAAGTCTTGCCCTCGGGGACAGGCTCCCGTATGCGGTTAAATCTATGGTGGGAAATCTCGATGCGTCGGCCTGCTTCTGCTTGTCTCTGTAAACTTCGGCCTGGAACTCCGATTCCTTTATCTCCGCGTTCACCTTGATTGCCTCTTTTATGGCGTCGTCAAGGGAAAGCACTGTGCTCTCCTGCGGGAATGCGGCAGGAACCGATGCAAACAATACAATCGCTGCAATGACCACCGAAAGCCAGATCCGCGCATACACCTTCAACATTGAAACCCTCCTTTCGAGTTACTTTCTTTTCAGGCGAAAAGAAAGTAACCAAAGAAAAGCCGGACAGTTCAGCTTTCTTTTGGTTACTTTTCTTTCTCGAAAGAAAAGTAACTATACCTTCCCGAATATGTAGTTTGCTATAAGGCTCTCGAAATCTATTGCAGACTCGGTATCGCGGATTGTTGAACCGGCCACGAGCATCTTGCTGGAGCCGCCGGGGGAGATGGAGACGTATTTCTCGCCTATCAGGCCCTTCGTCTTTATGGAGACTACGGAGTCGTCCGAAATCTTGACCCCCGGTTTCATCCTTATGCGGACGAGCGCCTGATAATCCTTTAGGGATATATTGGTCACCCTTCCAACCTCGACCCCGGCGATTTCGACCTCGGCGCCTGTCTTGAGCCCGCCTATATTGGAAAATTCCGCCTGGACGTCGTATCCCGTGTTGCCTATGACCTCAAGCTTCCCAAGCTTTATGGATAAAAAAGCCAGCGCCACCAGGCCCACAAGGACAAAAACCCCGACAAGTATCTCTATACTGTCCCTTCTCATGCCATCCCTCCCACGGAAACTTCTTCGGATAACCCTCGCACAAAGCGCCTCACCTCCGGCACGCGCGAGTTTCTTATCTCGTCCGGCGTGCCTGTCTCGACCATGACACCGCCGGAAAGCATACCTATCCTGTCTGCCACGCCAAATATTTCAGGTATTTCGTGGCTTACCATAACCGCCGTAAAACCGTATGTTTTCTTTCCCCAGAGTATCAGCTTGTGAACGGAATCCACAAGGATGGGGTCAAGCCCCGTCGTGGGTTCGTCGAAGAGCACAACCTCCGGCCTCATAACAAGCACGCGGGCAAAGGCCGCGCGCTTTTTCATCCCGCCGGATACTTCTTCGGGATATTTGTGCCCCATTCCGGATAGACCTACCTTCTGAAGTTCCTCCTCCACACGCGCGTTTATCTCTTTTTTCGAGATTTTCGTCTTTTCACGGAGCGGGAAGGCGATATTGTCGTAAATAGTCATGGAATCGAAAAGCGCGCCCCCTTGAAAGAGATAGCCGACACGGTCGCGCATTTTGTAGAGCGCCTGGCCCTTGAGGTCCCGGATGGACTTCCCGTCGATTAAAATATCGCCGGAATCGGCCTCCAGGAGGCGCATTATAACCTTCAAAAGGACGCTTTTCCCCTGTCCGCTGCCGCCGATTACGGCGAAAATCTCGCCCTTCTCCACGGTAAAGGACACGCCTTTTAAAACCGCCTGTCCGCCGAAGGATTTATATATGTTTTTTACCTCAATCATTGAAACCTTTAATTCGCCCGATGAATCGGGCAGCTACAATTTTTTATGCGGGGCATTCTGTTTTTCGTAGCTGCCCCATTCATGGGGCGGTTTTAAAAATTCAGCATGACCGAGTTTAAGAAATAATCCCATACCAGGACGAGTGTGGACGCCATTACGACCGAAGACGTAGTGGCGCGGCTGACGCCCTCAGCGCCGTGCCCTGTTTTATAGCCTTTATAGCAGGATATCCATATCATGATAACCCCGAAACACAGGCTCTTTATGATACCGTCCCTGATGTCCTTGAAGCCTACGAAGTCCTTTATCCCGGAAAAATATGTCCCCGGAGAGAGCCCCAGGAGTTTTACGCCGATAAGGTATCCTCCGTATATTGCGACCACATTGAATATCGCGCCGAGCAGAGGGAACGATATGAGAGCCGCAAGCATATTCGGCACCATGAGATACCGAAACGGCGACAGCGACATGGATTCCAGCGCGTCCACCTGCTCGGTGATGCGCATTATGCCGATTTCCGCCGAAAGCGCGGAACCCGCCCGGCCTATTATCATCAGCGCCGCGAGCACGGGGCCCAGTTCCCTTATCACGGAGAGCGCTATAGCCGGGCCCAGGTACGCCTCTGCGCCGAATTTCTGGAGGGTGTAATATATCTGGAGACCCAGGATCATGCCGGTAAACGCCCCCGTAAGGACGATGAGCGCAGTGCTCCTGGCCCCAATGAACCCTATCTGGCGGATTACCCGGTTTATCTTAAGTGGAGGGATAAACGTCCAGTACACCGTTCTCGCCAGGAAGAGGAACATATCGCCCATCTCCCGGAGGACGCTCAGCACAGCCGCTCCGATACCCCGTGGTATAGCCAGTATGTAATCCATTATGCTCAAGCCTTTTATAATAATAGCACACGCGCCGGTTGGCAAGTGTTTTTTAAAGATATAACTTTAGGAAAACTCTAACCGCAAGAAAAAAATAAATAATCCGGATTATTGCCGCTTTGTGTTTGACATGCCTCTGCCGTTCCGTTAAAATTTCATGCCTGTGAAGATAATTGACCGTTACATAATAAAAGAGCTGGTACCGCCCTTTTTTCTGGGTCTCCTCCTTTTCACTTTCGTCCTCCTGATAAACAGGATATTCAAGCTCACCGACCTTATAGTAACAAAAGGCGTACCACTGATGGAAGTCCTGCGGCTTGTCTCGTACATCATGCCGTCCTTCCTGACGCTGACGATACCTATGGCGCTCCTGCTCGCGGCGCTGGTGGCGTTCGGGCGGCTCTCTACGGACAGCGAGATAGTCGCCCTGAAGGCCACCGGGTTCTCCGTCTACCGGCTGATTGCTCCAGTACTCGCGGTGAGCCTCGTGACCGCCGCCGTAACGGCCTATTTCTCGCTTTACCTCGGCCCGTACAAGGCACGGAATTTCAAAAAAGAGGTCTTCACCCTTGCCAGGACTCATGCCTTTGCCGACATTGAGCAAGGGGTATTCAACGATTCATTCAAGAACCTGGTGATATATGCGAACAAGGTCCCGTCGCCGAACGTGATGGACGGAGTCTTCATCTCGGACGAGAGAGACCCGAACGACCCCTATGTGATAATAGCCAGACAGGGAATTCTCAGCATGGACATGTCTACCGGATACGCCTACCTGGTGCTGAAAGACGGCAGCATACACAGAAAAGAGAACAAGTCCGGCTCATACCAGGAGATTAAATTCGTCAACAACACGCTCTCCATAAACCTATACCAGAGATTCCTTGGAGATTCGGACGCGAACAAAAGAAACAAGCGGGAGATGTCGCTTGGCGAGCTTCTGGATACGGCGCGCCGGATGGCGGGGGCGGGTAAACAGAACTATGACCTGATGACAGAATATTACAAGCGGTTTACAATCCCTCTCGCCTGCATTATCTTCGGCTTTATAGGTCCGCCTCTCGGCATGTTCTCGCGCCGCTCCGGCAAATCATCGGGGTTGACCGTCGCGCTTATTATCTTCACTCTTTATTACGCATTGATGAAGGGCGGAGAGGATGCGGCTTCCGCCGGAAGGCTGGCGCCGTTAATCGCCGCGCTTTTGCCGAACGTGGTCGTAGGCTCTATCGGGGTTTATCTTGTGGCATCCGCCGGGACCGAGCGGAACATAGGATTACAGTCGATAAAAAACCTCTACGACAGGTTTACAAAGAGGGGTGCGCCCGGGAGGAAAGACGGTTGAAGATATTACACCGCTACATCCTTAAAGAATTTGCCCGGTTCTTCGCCATTACGCTGTCCGCTTTCCTGGTGCTTTTTCTCATAGGCGATTTCATAGAGAAGGTGGACGATTTCGTCCAGCACAAGGCCGCGGCGCTGGACGTAATCCGCTATATGCTCTACGAGCTCCCGAACACGGCGTTTCTGGTCATGCCCCTGGCCGTGCTCCTTTCCACGCTCCTTGCCCTGGGGCTTTTATCGAAGAACGGCGAGATAATCGCCATGAAATCGGGAGGTCTGCCGCTATACAGGATAGTGGCCCCCATATTCTTCGCCGCCGTTTTCCTTTCCGGGCTTCTCTTCTGGGCGAACGAGACGGTTATCCCTTACTGCAATGCAAAATCGGGATATATAAAGCAGGTGAAGATAGATAAAAAATCAGCCCGCCCCGCGCTGAAGCATAACAAGTTCTGGTTCCGCGGCCCCGGCGGCGAGGTTATAAACATCGGCCTGGTCGATTTCAAATCCGGCATACCGGTATGCTACGGCGTAACGTTCTACAGGCTGGACCGAAATTTTAATCTCTACCAGCGCGTTGACTCGAAGACTATGGACTGGGAGCGGGGCGGATGGGTGCTCTTAAAGGGAATCACTTACAATTTCAAGCCCGGAGGCGGCATAGACATAAGCCGCTTCGACCGGCTTCCTGTAAACCTCACTGAGAGGCCGGAGGACTTCAAGCGCGTCGAGAGGCTCTCGGAAGAGATGGATTTCTCTGAGCTTCAGAGCTACATAGCGAGGCTCCGCCGGGAGGGATACAACCCCGTGAAATATCTCGTGGATCTCTACGGCAAGGTGTCTTTCACGCTGGCCAACCTGATAATGGTCATAGTGGCGGTGCCTTTCTCGCTCAAGACCTCCCGCAGCGGCGGAATGGCGCTCGGCGTGGCCATATGCGTAATCCTCGCCATAAGCTACTGGTTTTTATATTCTTTTTCCATATCACTGGGGCACGCGGGCAGGTTCCCCCCCTTTTTCGCGGCGTGGTTCGCTAACGCCCTATTCTGCGCCTCCGGCGTTTATTTGTACCTGCAGGCGGACAGATAAGAGTATCTAGTGTCGGATTTTCTGGCAGGACGCCTCAGTGGAATAACCGGAGATTGAAAAAAGCCCTGTCCCGGAACTGCTGTTTTTATGGGCTGCGCCCTTCCCGGAATATTCCACGATATCTCCTTCAAACGCGCGTATATCGGCGGGTTCATGCGAGATGAGGATTACGGGGATATTGAAGCGCGCCTGCACGGCTTTGAGCTCGGCGCGCATTTTCTCCCGCAGGCTATGGTCAAGGGCGGAAAAAGGCTCGTCCAGGAGCAGGACGGAGGGGTGATTCACGAGCGCGCGGGCGAGGGCGACCCTCTGCCTCTGCCCGCCGGAAAGATCTCGCGGCAGACTATCCGCCATTTCCTTGAATCCAAATATTTCGACGAGTTCCGCTATCTTCACCTTGTCTTGCCCCGATAGCGGCCTAAGCAGTTTCTTAAGCCCGAAACCTATGTTTTCGACAACGTTCAAGTGCGGAAACAGCGCGTAGTCCTGAAAAAGGTATCCCACCCTTCGCTCGCGCACAGGCACATTGATGCGGCCCTCGGAGTCGAACAATACACGCTCTCCTATCTCAATCTGGCCTGAGTCAGGCGTCTCTATGCCCGCGATGCACCTGAGGGTAAGGCTTTTGCCGGAACCTGACGGTCCGGAGAGTATCGTATAATACCCGCTTGAGGCAAAGGAGATGTCGAGATTGAATCTCCTGTTCCCGGAAGTAAGTGTCTTTTTTATACAGACGCGCGTCGTCATGGCCTGCTGAAACCGTACCTCGCAAGTATAGCCCGCCCCTTGTCGGAAAGGAGATATTTGATGAAGCCAAGCGCCGCCGCGCGGTTTTTTGTCGAAGACACGACGCCTATGGGATAGACTACGGGCTTGTGCCCCTCCACATCGCTTACTACGCTGACCTTGCTTCTCACGATAGCCGCGTCTGTCGCATAGACAAACCCGGCGTCAACCTCACCGCGCGAGACATATTCAAGCACCTGTCTGACAGAATCGGCATATATAAACTTCGGCTTCAGGACGCTCCACATCCCGTATTTCTTTAGCGCCTCTTTCGTATACAGACCCGCAGGCACGGTCTCGGGTTTTCCCACAGCTATGCGCTTTACCGAACCGCCCAGGAGGTCTTTCAGGCCCCTTATGGCCGTTCCTTTGGGAGCGACGAGGACAAGTTTGTTGCCCGCGAAATTCACGACGGTCGGATAGTCGATAACCCCCTTAAGCCGCGCCCTCTGCATGGTTTTTACGTCCGCGCTCGCGAACACATCGACAGGCGCGCCCATGACAATCTGCTGAAGAAGCGGCCCGGACGCGGCAAAGTTAAAAGTTACCCTGACGCCGGGGTTAGATTTTTCAAAGCCCTTTCCCACCTGTTTGAACGCGTCCGTAAGGCTGGCCGCCGCAGAGACTATTATTTTTTCACTGGCCATTGCCGCCTCCGAAAACCAGACAGAAACCGCCATAATAACAACCAGCAACATCAAAACACTCTTCATCATCTTCATCACGGTTTTCTCCATGAAAATAAAAAGACTACCATTAACTGCCGATAGTGTCAGTATTCCGTCCTCAGAAGCCTCCCGGAGAACACGAGCATTATAATACATACAATAGAGGTGAAGATTACGAGCTGCATGGAAAGCGTATCGTTTCCCGCCTCGACAGCGTCATATATTGCGAGCGAGAGCGTCTGCGTCCTGCCCGGCAGGTCGCCCGCGACCATAAGCGTGGCTCCGAACTCGCCCATCGCCCGTGCGAACGCGAGCATCGCCCCGGCAAGAATTCCGCGCCATGCAAGCGGTAGCGTAACCCTGAAAAAAACCGAAGTTTCCGATTGCCCGAGCGTCCTCGCGGCGTTCTCGAAATCCGACGACACTCCCTCGAACGCGGCGCGCGCAGACTTTATGACCATCGGCAGAGATACGATTGAGGCCGCTATGACCGCTCCCTGCCATGTGAACATAAGAGAAATACCGAAATATTGTTCAAGCCACCTGCCTATGAAGCCGTTTCTTCCCATGACCACGATGATGTAGTATCCCAGTACCGTCGGCGGCAGGACGAGGGGCAGTGTGAGGAATGCGTCGAGCCAGTCCCGGCCCGGAAAACTTTTATGGGACAACGCATAAGCAAGGGCCGTCCCGGCGACAAGCGCCGCGCAGGTGGCCAGCCCGGCGACCTTTAAGGTAATAAGCAGCGGAGACAGTTCAATGACATTGAACATCGGGCCACAAGCCTCATTTCCCGAACGGGCACTTCGGATATTCGCATTCCGGGCAGTTAAGACAAAGTCCGCCATGCCCCATTTCGGCAAGCTCTCTTCTTCCTATGCGCTCTCCGGCCAGTATGCGGGGAAGGATAAGGTCGAAAACGGTCGTCTTGTGATACATCCCGCAGGCGGGAACTCCTATCACTGGTATTGTTTTCTCGCCGTCGATATAGCCTGCCAGCACCATTGAGCCGGGTATTACCGGAGAGCCGTAGACAATGTCAGTCACGCCGACCTGTCTCAGGGCGAACCTCGTAACGTCGTCCGGGTCTACGGACATGCCTCCGGTAACTATAAGCAGATCTGCCCCGGCGTTTATAAGCTCCAAGAGCCTGTCTTTTATGAATGATTCATCGTCCGGGGCGTAATATTTTCCTATTATCCTGCCGCCGAAGGCCTCGATTTTGGCCTCCATGACGGCTGAAAATGCGTCCTTTTTACGCCCGTAATATACTTCGCTGCCGGTAATGACTATCCCGGCCAGTGGCTTTCTCACGCCCCTTACCTCTATAATTCCACCGGCGGATTTCGCAATCCTGACGGCCTCGTTAATCACGTTCTTCTTCACGACAAGGGGTATCGCCCTCGTCCCGGCGACGACCCGGCCTTTTCTTACGAGCGTGTTGTCGTGCAGGGTCGAGCATACGACTTCGCCAAGCATGTTCATGGCAAAAAGCGCCTCGCGCTCGACCTTCAAAAGCCCGTCCCGGGTGGCAATTAAATTGATTTTCCCTTCCCGCGGCTCGCCCTGCATGGCGATTCCTTCGCCCGCCAATGCCGATGCGAGCGCGGAAGCCGCATCGTCCTCGTGCATTTCGTCGTCGGCAAGCGAGAGGACGAAGAGGTTGTTCTTGCCCATGTCCCGGAGGCGCTCTATATCCATCTGGCAGACCCTGTGCCCTCTTCTGAAGGCCCTGCCCTTGAATTCGTCCTGCCTTATCTCCGTTATGTCGTGCTCAAGGCACATGCCCACCGCCTCTTCAAGAGGCACTACTTTGTGCGCTGGCCTGTTCTTTTTATCGTTGCTCTTACACATTGCCAAACCCCTTGCTATGCCTTGTTGCCGGCCCAGGCATCCGGCTTATGCCAGTATCCTGGACGAATGGGTGTAAACGACCATATCCCTGTCCCGAAGACGGCCCACCAGTGTACAGCCCATGCGCCCGGCCATGTCTACGGCAAGGGACGTTGCGGCGGATATTGCCGCAACTACTGCGATTTTCGCCCTTACCGCCTTCTGCACCATCTCGAAACTTATCCGCCCGCTTATGAGCGCAACGCACCGGCGGCAGTCTATGCCGTTCATCATCGCATGGCCTATGACCTTGTCCATTGCGTTATGCCGGCCAAGGTCTTCCCGGACAACTATAACCCCGCCCCCGGCGTCCGCCAGCGCCACGGCGTGGGCGCCGCCGCGGGTCGTCCTGAATAAATCCTGCCTCTCCAGCATGTCGTACTGTATTTTTACGAGGTCTTCCGCCTTTATCTCCGGGCCACCCTCAATCGGGGAAAGCCTGCGTTCAAGGTCTTCAAGCATACGGACGCCGCACAACCCGCAACTGCTTCTGGAAGACAGGGCCCGCGGGCCGGGGCGTCGTTCGTCTTCCTGCGGGGCATTTTTAACTATCACCTGCACGACGTTTTTAAGCTCGTCCGTCTCGTTCGGGCAAAACCCCATGCTCAAAATATCCGGAAACGAATCGATAATGCCCTCCGTCAGGCAAAACCCGGCGGCAAGTTCCATCTCGTGTCCCGGCGTCCTCATCACGACGGCGTACGGCAGGCCGTTTATCCTTATCTCAAGAGGTTCTTCGACTATGAGCGGGACGCCTTCGGAGGTCTTGGCGCCATTTTTTAAATGAACTACGGGCAGCTCGACATACTGATCCAAAACCGTTCCCCCTCTACACGTACGGAAGCCTTCCAAGGCATCCGCCGCAAAGCCCGCCGTCGGACAAAGGATACGCCTCGCCGCATTTCGGGCAGAGACTTACCGGCCCGATTTTCGTCTTCGCTATGCGGCTTATGTCCACCACGGCACGCTGAACACCCAGCAGGCCCGTCCCGGCGTCCTCGATTTCCGCAAGAAGGCGGCCTGAGTCCTGTTCCGCCTTTGGTTTAAGCTTCAGAAACCAGCCGTTTATCTCCGGCCAGGCCGCAAGTTTAACGGCGTCCACAAACACCCTCGCTCCCTTTCCGGTAGTTTTGTCATAAAGCGTAAGGGCGTATCGGCCAACGTGTATTACGTGTATCCGACCATTGCCGAGCGTGCAGGGAGTGAGTAGCTGCACCGCGTCCGGCAGGCATACGCCCGTCTCGCAAATGGCCTCGAAAAGGACGCCTTCGGGGAGTTGCTTGCGGGCCATCTCGACCATATATCCGCCTATCAGGACGCCCGGAGCCGGGCTGCCGTGGAATTCCCGGACAATCTCACAGAACTCCGCAAAGCTGAATCTTCCTATTCGCACGGTATGAAAAGCCCCTTCCCGCGCGTAAAACGGCCTTCCTTGTGTAGCGCCTTCGTCCCGGGATGTCCCCCGTCCGGGCACGGCCATTGAATACCGTCCCCTTCGATGCGGCGGTAAGTTATGCCTGCAAAAAGCGGCGCGAGTTCCGATATTTCGTTATCCCATATATCACGGGCGCTTTCCGATGCCCAATTCTGCCCCATCCGCCCGGCTATCTCGCGGAATATCCACCACCCCGGCCTGGCCTGGCCCGCGGGCTCCTTTGCCTTACGCACCCGGCTTACCCGGCGCTCGCTGTTGGTGAAGGTGCCGTCGGCCTCGCACCACGCGGCTGAAGGCAGTATAATGTGCGCCATACGGCTTGTTTCGGTGGCTTGAGTGTCCTGGCATATGACAAGTTCGGCGGAAGCGAGGGCCTCCTTAAATGCGGGCGAATCTCCCGCCGGGTCTTCGCCGAAACAGTAAAACGCCTTTATACTGCCGCCTGCCAGCGCGTCAGTAACACCCGAAAAAGCCGTCCCCGGCTTCGGCGACAGCCCGGATACCTCCCAGGCCCTGTTGAATTTTTCAAGTATTCCAACATCCTGCACGCTCTGATACCCCGGCAGCATGTCCGGCATGGCGCCCATGTCGCATGCGCCCTGGGCGTTTGCGCGTCTGTGAATTATGTTTACGCCTCCGCCTTCTCCGAAACCGCCGAGCAGCATCTGGAGGTTTGCGAGGGACGCGGCGGCGCCCTGGCCGGAGACTCTGGCCGGGACATAATATATTACGACGGGCCTGGTCCGGGCTATGCGGCGGGCAATATCACGGATTGTTTCCGTATCCACGCCTGAGACCTCAGCCGAGCGCTCCGGAGTATAAGCCGATATGAACGCCCTGAACTCCTCGAACCCTTCGCAGCGCTCACTCACAAAATCCCTGTCGTAAAGCCCTTCCGAAATTAACACCGACGCAAGACCGTTTATGAAGGCGGCCTCGGAGCCTTTGCGGATCACGGCTCCGACGGCGGCATGTCCGCTCAACGGGCCGCGCTCATAGCCTGCGACGATAAGCTCGGCCCCGCTCCGCACGGCGTTTTTCACGAATGTTGCCGCGACGGGGTTTTCCCAGGCCATATCCGCGCCGATGCAGAAAATCGCCCTTGCCGAGGCAATCTCGCCGAAGGAATTTGTCGCCGCGCCCAATCCCAGCGATGCGGCAAGCGAGTTGCCGCCGCCGATGCGGTCTATATTATTCGTGCCTATTGCAGCCCTGAAAAGCTTCTGCATGTTATAGACGTCTTCGTTTGTAGCACGCGTGGAGCACAGGCCCGCAACGGCATCCGGGCTGTGGCGGATAATCTTCTTAAGGCGCGACGCCGCGAGGTCGAGCGCATCTCCCCAGGATGCCTTGCGGAGCTTCCCGCCTTTGCGTATCTGCGGCAATACGAGGCGGTCTTTGCCGTATATGAAATCATACAGGAACCGGCCCTTCACGCAGAGCCTGCCCATGTCCGGGGATGCGTTCCTGACGGCAGTTATTTTTGCTATTTTCCCGTCCTTTGCATGCACCGTCTGCTGGCATCCGACACCGCATTGAGAACATGTGGTGCGGATTCTGTCGGTTTCCCAGATACGGGCGGCGCCGCGCGCGGCCTTTTCTCTCAGCGCGCCGACGGGGCAGGTCTCCACGCACTGGCCGCACTCGACACATTTCGCCGGGTCGGGCAGCGGGAACCAGCCTCCGGAATCCCGATGCTCTTCGCGGCGGCCAAACGGGTTTCTGATTGCGTCGTTCACCTGCACGTCCGCGCAGGCGGCTACGCACCTGCCGCAGAGTATGCACTTGCTGTAATCGCGGATGATGAAGGGGTCGTCATACGCCTCCGGGAACCTGTCCTTGGAAGGCAACGATTCCGAGGGCGCCGCTTCCTGGTTGTATGCGAGGTCCTGAAGCCCGCAGTCTCCATTTGCGTCGCATGCGAGGCAGGCATGTCTTCCGGACGCAAGGAGCATGTCTATGGTGCGGCGGCGGGATATTGCCACGCGCTCCGTATTTGTCCAGACCTCCATGCCTTCACGGGCCTGTGTGCTGCATGACGGCAGAAGTCTCTCCGAGCCTTCCACTTCGACGACGCATATGCGGCAGACGTCGCAGTGGCCGCCTTCGTTGTAATAACAGAGTGTGGGGATGTAAATACCCGCGGCCTGGGCGGTTTCGAGTATCGTCTGGCCGGGCGAGAACGAAACCCACCGGCCATCAAGTAGCATTGTAGAGTGCATCTGTCCTCCGTCTATCTAAGAGCCGCAATGGCTATGCGGTAACAGCGAAGGCATCTGCCGGCCTCCCGCCTCGCCTCCGCCGGCGAAAGGCAGCCTTCCACCTCCGCAAAACTGTGGATGCGCGTCTCAGGGTCTGTCATGGGCGGGTGATGCCGGTGCGTCAGGACAGCGAATGGCGCATCGTCCGAATGGCCCGGCCTGCTCAGTGACAAAACAGCCTGGTCGAGCCAGTCCTCTCCACGCGGAGCGCTCTTGCCTGTTTCAAGATAATCCATTATGGAGCGCGCAGCGCGCCTTCCCGCGGCAAGCGCCGCTACAAGGGTGCTTGGGCCGGTCACACAGTCGCCTCCGCCGAAGATATAAGGCACGCTGGAACGCATGGTCATGGGATCTACCGCAAGCGTGCGGTTTTTGTTGACGCCGACGTCCTCCGGAACGAACCTGTCCACCTCGCAGGACTGACCTATGGCGGGCACAATAGCGTCGCAATCTATTATAAAATTGGAGTTCTCTTCCGGGATGGGCTTTCTTCTGCCCGATGCGTCCGGCTTGCCCAGTATCATCCTGACGCATTCGAGAGCCGTTACCCGACCGCCGCTCGCGTGTATCCTGACGGGCGCGACAAGCGTGAGGAATTGCACTCCCTCGTCCTTGGAGTCGGCTATTTCAAACGGGTCGGCCGGCATTTCCTTTTCCGTGCGCCTGTAGAGCAGGTTCACGTCCGTAAAACCGAGCCTGCGTGCGGAACGGACACAGTCCATGGCAACGTTGCCGCCGCCTATGACGAGTATCTTCCTTCCTGAAAGCGGCTTCTCGCCGAAAGCTATCCGGCGCAGGAAGTCCACCCCCGGCATATATCCCCTGTAGCCGGCGTCCTCTCCCTCGCATCCCATCGCGGATGAGTTTGGCGCGCCGGCCGCTATGAAAACGGCTTTGTAACCCTGCTCGAGCATCTGCGGGATTGTTATGTCCTCGCCAACCTTCACGCTGTAACGTATCTCCGCGCCAACGGCCTCGACCCTCGCGGCCTCCCCCCTGATAATATCGCGCGGGAGGCGATAATCCGGTATGCCCACGGCGGCCATTCCGCCAGGCTCCGGCAGGGCCTCGAAGATAGTGGAACGGTATCCCTGGAGGCCGAGATAATATGCGCAGGAAAGCCCCGCGGGGCCCGCGCCGACAATGGCCACCTTTTCATCCCTTGACGGCCTTTCGGGGAGCGACGCTTTTCCGGAGGCAAGCTCAACGTCGGCGGCTACTCTCTTCAAATGCCTTATGGCAATCGGTTCGTCGATTGCCCCGCGTCTGCACTTCAGTTCGCAGTCCTTTACGCATACCCGGCCTATTGTGCCCGGCATGCAGCAGGTATTGCGAACAATCTTTATGGCCTCGTCCCAGTGCCGCATCCTTATTTTTTCCACGTAGCCCGGGATATTGACACGGGTGGGGCATGCGCTGATGCAAGGCGCCGTCACCTGCCATACATATTCCCCGCGCGGCACGGGCTTCGCCTCGCGTATAGCCTCTATAAACCTGTCTCGGAAGCTGAAAATAGCATCGAGCACAGGATGCGGGGACGTAAGGCCTATGTCGCAGCGCGAGGACTCGTGAACATAGCCCGCCACCGCCTCCAATCTGTCGATGTCCTCCATGACGCCGCGCCCGTCGCAGATCCGCTCCATTATATCCGCCATCTCCTCCGTGCCCATGCGGCAGGGAAAACACTGGCCGCAGGATTCCGCCTTTGCGCGCATGGCGTATTCGCGCGTCATATCCACAATATCGACGGATTCGTCGGAGACAATCAGCCCGCTCCAGCCCATCAGCGCCCGGATAGGCAGGTCCTGAGGGAAAGAGATGGGCGCGCCCGCCCCCGACGGGCCGTCGGTACCCCATGTAGAAAAAACGGTCATAATCGGCAACTCCTTGCGCGGATTGGCTTGTCACCCCGTTACTGATGCGGGACCCGGGAATTTAACTTCCCGGATTCCCGCTGAAGTTTACCCCGGCATGGTTAAAGCCGGGGCGGGAATGACGTTTTTTATTTCACACGTTAATCTTCTCTACCCGGACGGCGCAGACCTTGTATTCCGGGCACTTTACCACAGAATCGTACGTGCTGTTTGTTACAAGATTCGTCAGAACGTCCTGATAGTGGAAAGACATCCAGACCGTGCCGATAGGGGACTTGTCCGTTACCGCCGCCCGGACGCTAACTTCTCCGCGCCTGGAAACGACCTTGACGTTCTCGCCGTCTATGATATTAAGGCGTGAGGCGTCGTACGGATTCATCTCGACAGTCTCGTGGTCCCATACCTTGTATATCCCGGTGCGCCTTGTCATGGAGCCGTTGTTGTAATGTTCCCGCCTGCGCCCGGTGCTCAAGATAAATTCATATTCGGAATCCGGCCACTCCGAGGGCTCCCTGAAGTCTATCGGCGTGAATACCCCAAGGCCGTCGGGGTGCGAGAACTTCTCGGTGTACATGGTCTCCGTGCCATTGGAACCCGGCGGGCAGGGCCACTGTATTCCCTTTTCCCTCAGGCCCTCCCATGTGCAGCCGCCGATAAAGTGGTCGGCCACTTTCGTCATCTCGTCGAATATCTCTGAGGCATGGGAGTATTTCGGGCCATTGTAGCCCATCCGCTCCATGACATCACAGATAATCTGCCAGTTCTCCTTCCCGGACAAAGGCGGGACGGCCTGGTTTACAAGCTGTATTCGCCGTTCGCCGTTCGCATATGTCCCGTTCTGTTCGGCAAACGACGACGCCGGAAGGACGACGTGCGCAAACTTGGCCGTCTCGGTCATGAACATTTCCTGAACGACGAGGAAATCGAGCGCGCCGAGGTTCTTGCGGATATGCGAGATGTCCGGGTCGGTATGCGCAGGGTCTTCGCCGAGTATGTAAAATCCGCGTATTTTCTTGTCGGCCATCATGGAGAGCATTTCCGTGGAACGAAGCCCCGGATTCTCCGGCATTTTCGCCCCCCACGCCTTCTCGAATTTCGCCCTGGCAGCCGGGTCCGCCACCTTCTGGTATCCGATGAATATATCCGGGAGGGCGCCCATGTCGCATGCGCCCTGGACGTTGTTCTGACCGCGCAGGACGTTGACGCCTGTCGAGGGGCGCCCCACGCTCCCGGTCAGGAGCGCCAGATGCCCCAGGCTCATCACGCCCTGAGTGCCCCAGGCGTGTTCCGTGATGCCGAGGCTGTAATATATCATCAGGTTCTTCGCCTCTCCCATCATCCTGGCGGCTTCTTTAATCACCGAAGGCGAGACCCCCGTTATCCTCGCGGTATACTCCGGCGTAAACTTCTCAAGGTTCTTCGCAAATGCATCGAAACCCTTCGTGCGCTTCTCGATGAATTCCCGGTCGTGCAGGCCCTCTTTCATTATTACGTGCATCAGGCCTGAGAAAAGCGCAACGTTTGTGCCGGGGCGAAGCGGCAGGAAATAGTCCGCATGTTTGACAAGCTCGATTTTGCGCGGGTCGGCTACTATAAGCTTCGCGCCGTTTTTCACGGCCCGTTTTATGTTCATGCCTATAATCGGATGCGCCTCAGTGGTGTTCGAGCCGGTTACGAAGAGCACGTCCCCGCCTGAGACCTGGTCGAAGGAATTTGTGGCCGCGCCGGTTCCAAAAACCGCCGAAAGACCTGCGACGGACGGGGCATGGCATACCCGCGCGCAGTTGTCCACGTTATTCGTGCCGAACACCGCGCGGGCGAGCTTCGTAAGCAGGTAGTTGTCCTCGTTTACGGAGCGCGAGCAGGCGAACACGCCAAGGCTGTCCGAGCCGTATTTCTCTTTTATCTCCTTGAAATTACTGGCAATAAGGTCGTACGCCTCGTCCCACGTGGCCGGAAAAAATTCGCCGTCCTTCTTTATAAGCGGCGTGGTTATGCGCTCCATGCTATGGACAAATTCATATCCAAAACGCCCCTTGACGCACGTTCTGCCCCAGTTTACAGGCCCATCCTTTGAACCTTCGGCCTTTACAACTCTTTTTGTTTTTGGGTTTACGTAAAGGTCGATACTGCAACCGGTGCCGCAGTATGGGCATGTCGTGCGGACTTTTTTGAGGTCCCAGCTCCTGCCGCAATGCTTCTCACGCTTTCCCATGAGCGCGCCCGTCGGGCAGGCGGTTATGCACTGGCCGCAGAGCTCGCAGTCCGCAAGCGCGCTGTCCTTGTCCTTCGGGACGTCGGCTATTGCCGTAAAACCCTTTACGGTGTCGCAGCCTATGGCGCCGCGAACGACTATTTCGTTGCAGGTGCGAACGCAGCGGCTGCACATGATGCACTTGTTCCTGTCCCATTCGATAAGCGGGTTGTTGTCCTCGATGGGGTAGTTGCTCTTTGCACGGCCCCAGTCCGAAGTTATTTCGCCCGCCGGAAGGTATTTGTGCGCCAGGGTCTCAAGCTCGCATCTGCCGTTCTTCTCGCACACCATGCAGTTGTTCGGGTGATTTGACAGGATAAGCCTCAGGACGCTTCTCCTCGCCGCGAGTATGTCGTCGTCTTCCGTCACAACCCGCATTCCCTTATAAATCCGCGTGTTGCAGGCAGGAATAAGCCCGGAGGCGCAATCGACTTTCACCACGCACATCCTGCATACCCCAAGGGGTTTCAGGCCGTCCATGTGGCACAGCGTCGGGATATAATACCCGGCCTTTTTTGCCGCTTCGACTATGGTCTGGCCCTCTTCGGCAACGACCTTTGCACCGTTTATCGTGATATTTATTTCAGCCATTAATCTCCCCTTTTTAAGGAAAATTTTACGACGGCGGGACGGCCAGAAACCGTCTTGGCGCATCCCATGCTTACAGGCATAAGTTCATGTAAGTGTTTATGAAATTTAAAAAAAAACCGAAATACCCTGGCTTAGGGACACCGGTATCGGCGTCGCGCGGAAACTCCTTTTCCAAGGTAGCGGGAGACCATGCGCTTTCGGGCATGACCCTGTCGGCCAGCGTCCATGGCCGTGCGAATGGCTTTAGGGAGCGCGGGCTTCGGAGTAAAGTTTTCAGAATTGCAGAATACAGTATCTAAAAAGCCTTGTCAAGCATCAAAAAAAGGCATTCCGGAACCCTCTCAGCAGCACCCCGAAAACCGCCCATGCCCCACAAAAACTACCCTGAAATGCGCCCGCAAATTCCCTGAAACAGAAATCAGGATATACCACATCGTTTTTCATTGGTTTTCATTTTCAAAATTAACACGCGCCGCGCCTATTGCGGTTGACAGCATCCGGGTCGGAAACTATATTTATTGTAACGCCATTGAAATATCAACCGGAATAAAAAAGGAGAGCGCGTATGTGTCAGACATGCGGATGCACGCCATGCAAGGTATGCGGGAAAGAGATTAAAAACGGCGTATGTTCCGGGTGCAATCAGCCGTCCAGCAAATGCACCTGCAAAAAATAAAAAAAGCCCCTCCATTTCTGGAGGGGCTTTTTTGAATAGTCTATATGTCGTAATACAGGAAGAACTCGTAAGGATGCGGACGGAGCCTCAGGGCGTCCACTTCCTTGCTCCTCTTGTAGGAGATCCAGGTCTCGATGACGTCGTCAGTAAAGACGTCGCCCTTCATCAGGAAGTCGTGGTCGTTCTCAAGGTTGTCGAGCGCGTCTTCGAGAGAGCCCGGCATGGACGGCACGTTTGCGAGCTCTTCTGGGGCGAGGTCGTAAATATCCTTGTCGAGCGGCTCGCCCGGGTTTATCTTGTTCTCTATGCCGTCCAGGCCCGCCATGAGCATTGCGGCAAATGCTATATACGGGTTGCAGGACGGGTCTGGGAAGCGGACCTCTACGCGTTTCGCCTTCGGGGAGGGCGAGTACATTGGGATGCGTATGGACGCGCTCCTGTTCCTGCCGGAGTAGGCGAGATTGACCGGGGCCTCGAAACCGGGGACAAGCCTCTTGTAGGAGTTTGTCGTCGGGTTCGTGAGCGCTGCCAGGGCCGGGGCGTGCTTTAAGATTCCGCCGATATACCAAAGCGCCATTTTGGAAAGCCCGGCATATTCATTGCCGGCGAACAGGGGCTTTCCGCCTTTCCAGAGAGACTGGTGCGTGTGCATACCGGAGCCGTTGTCTCCGAAGAGGGGCTTCGGCATGAACGTGACCGTCCTGCCGTTACGCTTGGCCACGTTCTTTATGATGTATTTGAAATACATGAGCTGGTCGGCCATCGTCACCATGCTGTTGAAACGCATATCGATTTCGGCCTGGCCGGCGGTCGCCACCTCGTGGTGCTGGCGCTCGACGTATATACCCACCTTCTGCATCTCCATGACCATCTCGGTGCGGATGTCTTCCTGGGAGTCCGTCGGCGGGACGGGGAAATAGCCCTCCTTGTGGCGCGGCTTGTAGCCTAAGTTCGGCCCTTCCTCTCGCCCGGAATTCCATATGCCCTCGACGGAGTCAACGAAATAGTAGCCTGAGTTCGGGGTCTGGTCGAACATGACGTCGTCGAAGATGAAGAACTCGGCCTCCGGCCCGAAATAGGCCGTATCCGCAATCTTTGAGGCCTTCAGATACGCCTCGGCCTTCTGGGCAATATGGCGCGGGTCGCGGCTGTATTTCTCCTTCGTGATGGGGTCAACCACATTGCATATGAGGCTTATGGTCGGGTATTCCGTGAACGGGTCCATAACCGCGGTATCGGCGTCCGGCACGACGAGCATGTCCGAGGTATTTATGGACTTCCAGCCCCTTATCGAGGAGCCGTCGAAACCAAGACCGTCCTTGAAAATATCCTCGGTAAGCTCGTCAATCGGGCACGAGAAATGCTGCCACAGGCCGGGGAAGTCCATGAACTTCATATCGAACATCACCGCCTTGTTCTTCTTCGCCATCTCCAGTACTTCTTTTGATGTCATTCTGCTCCTCCTTGTTTGGTGAAATCACGAACACGGGTTTTATATCGCCGCCTCGCCCCTCTCGCCGGTGCGTATGCGGACAACTTCAAGCACCTCGGTCACAAAAATCTTGCCGTCGCCAATCCTGCCGGTCTTTGCGCTTTTCTCTATCGTCTCTATTACCTGAGGCACCAGCGCGTCCCCGGCGATTATCTCCAGTTTTACCTTAGGCAGGAAATCCACGACATATTCCGCGCCGCGGTAGAGCTCCGTATGGCCCTTCTGCCTTCCGAAACCCTTCACCTCGCTTACGGTAATGCCCTGGATGCCGATTTCGTTCAGCGCGTCCTTTACCTCGTCCAGCTTGAACGGCTTTATGACCGCCTCTATCTTCTTCACTACCGCACCCCCTTTGCGCCAGATTTATTATAAGCGGATAAAAAATAACAATATCATCCGGATTAAGATAAGGCAAGGATTTTCCCGGCCCCCCGCTTTCAGCCCTGCCCCACGTGTACGCTTTCCTCGGGGTAGGCGTCTATGCTGTGGATTGCAAGATCCGCGCCCCTCATTTCCTGCTCCTCGGAGAGCCTGAAACCGATAGTCTTGTTGATAACGAAATAAACTATCCCGCCCACGGCAAACGCATAAGCAGCCGCCAGGAGGCTCCCGGTAAGTTGGGAGACGAAACTTACTCCGCCCATCCCGCCAAAATACCGGCTTCCGAAAATACCAGCCGCGATGCCGCCCCAGGTGCCGGTAACTCCATGCAGAGGCCATACGCCGAGCACGTCGTCTATCTTCAGCACTTCCTGTTCTATGGTAAATCCTTTTACGAATATGGCCGCCCCCACCCCGCCTGTAACGAGCGCGCCCAGGGGATGCATTATGTCCGAGCCCGCGCATATTGCGATAAGGCCGGCCAGCGCGCCGTTATGCACAAAGCCGGGGTCCGCGCGGGTCATCACGAGAGCGACAATTATGCCGCCAACCATGGACATGAGCGAATTAAGCGCGACAAGGCCGGAGATACCCGTAAAAGACTGTGCGCTCATTACGTTAAACCCGAACCAGCCGACGGCAAGTATCCAGCTTCCAAGCGCAAGAAAGGGAATATTGCTGATGGGTATCGGGTAGCTTTTGCCGCCCGCGCCGTATCGCCCCAGCCTAGGGCCGAGTATAAGTATCGCAGGGAGAGCCAGCCAGCCGCCTATGGAATGGACGACGACAGAACCGGCATAGTCGTGAAACCCGCAGCCGAATATCCCGGAGAGCCAACCCTGGACGCATATCGCCTGGTGAGATTCATTGGACGAGAACCTGCCCCATATCAGCGACTCGAAAAACGGGTATACCAGCCCGACGAATATGCCGCCGGCCAGGACCTGCGGCCAGAACCTTGCGCGCTCGGCAATGCCGCCGGAGATGATCGCCGGTATGCATGCCGCGAAAGTCAATAGAAAAAAGAAATGCACGAGGTCGAAACCCTGGAGGTGCATAAGTTCCGCCGCCGGGCGCAGGAAGCTTATTCCATAGGCGATGGGGAAGCCTATCAGGAAATAGACGACCGTGGATACCGCCCAGTCCGAGAGTATCTTCACAAGCGCGTTTACCTGGTTCTTCTTCCTCACCGTGCCAAGCTCAAGAAAAGCAAACCCCGCATGCATGGCGAATATCATTACCGCGCCAAGCATCATAAAAAGCACGTCGCCGCTTTGTTTCAAACTCGTAAGCAGGTCCACTTTCTCCTCCCCGGGAAAGTTTGAATAATAATACAGGCAAAAACCTTGCCCGTCTCCATGATGAAACAAATTTATTGAATATAAAGGAAAAACCAATAATTATAATCGGAAATTGATTATAATTTAAACAAGATTTTGATTAAAATAGAGACAAATGGATAAAAAAAAGGCAGACGAGCCTTAATGTAGCGCCCCCGTCAGTTTTTCCTCACTCCATTCCCTGGTTATT
>DAHWTK010000119.1 GCA_027328825.1 Nitrospirota bacterium | reverse complement strand
CGGCAGGCGCGGCTTTAAAAATCCGCTGAAAAGTCTCCGGATAAAATCCGTTCTCATTCTCCTCTTTTTCTTCTTCCTCGCCGCCGCTCTCGGATCAAAGCTCCTGATAGACTTCCAGAGGCGCCAGCTCCTGAGGGAAGCCGACAAGGAAGCGGGGTCGCTCGCCTCCGTGATAAGCGAAGACATCATGGACGCCATGCTGAAGGGAAGCCCTTCCGATGCCTGGAAATCCATCCGGAAGGCCGCGAAAGACGGCAGGAACAAGGCCTGGCTCACCGATTACACGGGCACGATAATAGCCTCGTCCGTCCCGGCTGACGTCGGCAGAAAGGCTGCGGACCTCTTTGAGATAAAGCATGGCGACATCTCCGACATACTGAAAAAAGGCCCAAGGGCCGGAAGCGGGGGACAGTATATACTCTCCCGCACGGTTGCTATACGCAAGAAACCACAGTGCGCAGGCTGCCATTACAACAGCCCCGCCGTCATCGGCTGGCTGACGGTCGGCGTATCCTACAGCAAGACGCTGACGGCGCTCGGCAAGCTCAGGCGCCTGTTTGCCCTCGGAGCTATAGCCCTCGGCGCGGTCCTCACGGGCGTGCTGATGATATTCCTGACGGGCGCGGTAGTAAAGCCGGTCCGGCGCATGACCAACGCCATTCAGGAAGACCTGGACGAGAAGGTTAAGAAGCTCACGTCGCTTTCCAACATCAGCCGCTCCATGAATATCATACACAAGCTGGACGACCTGCTCCGTATGGTAATACAGTCCGCAGTCCGGGAGCTCGACGCCGACAGTGGTTCCGTCATGCTGCTCGAAAAGGGCGTGGACGAGCTTTTTATCCATACCGGGAAAGGACTCTCGCCCGATACGCACCGGAAAAACAGGTTCAGGGTTGGCGAAGGCATCGCAGGCTGGGCGGCAAGAAACAGAAGCCCCGTGATGATTGAAGACATCCTGGATGACCCGCGTTTTATACCTGGCGGGGGCTTCCCTGTCCATGCTTCGATGCTCAGCGTTCCGCTCATAGGCGCGAGTTCTGAGCTTCTGGGCGTAATAAACATAGAGCGCGGTCCGTCGAGGTCGCCTTTTCGCAGGAACGAGCTGGAATATCTGCTTGCCATAGCGGGCCAGGCGTCCGTCGCCATCGAGAACGTGGAGCTTATCCAGAACCTGGAAAAAAGCTATTACGACACAATTTCCGCGCTCGCCCAGGCGGTCGAGGCCAAAGACCCTTACACCCTCGGCCATTCCGACAGGGTAACGCAGTTCGCTATCGCTATCGGTGAGGACATGGGGTTTTCCCGGGAGGATATAGCCGTCCTCCGATATGGCGCGACGCTGCACGACGTGGGCAAGATCGGCATAGACGAGGCGGTCTTGAACAAACCCGGCAAGCTCACGACCGAGGAGTTTCTGCACATGAAGGAGCACCCGGAGATAGGCGAAAACATCGTCCGGGGGGTGGATTTCCTGCAAAAAGTAAGGCCAATCATACGCCACCACCAGGAGCGCTACGACGGGCTGGGCTATCCCGACGGCCTGAAGGGCGACGACATCCCGCTAATGGTCGCAATAGTTACTGTTGCGGACGTCTTCGACGCCCTTACTTCGGACAGGCCGTACAGGAAGGCGAAGTCCACCGCCGAGGCCGTTGCTATGATAAAAGAGGAATCCGGCAGACAGTATAACCCCGTGGTAGTCGAGTCGTTCCTTAAAATATTTGCCGAAGAAGAGGCCCTCGTATACAATCAGGGCGCCTGATGGCCGGGATGCCGGCCAAGAGAGCGGGTTTGCGATTAAACGACCTTACAGGATATTTCCGGGGTTTTAAAGGCGCGGTTGTGGCATTCTCAGGCGGAGTGGACTCCTCGGTGGTTGCCGCCGCGGCCTTCATAGCTCTCGGGGAAAGGTCTGTCGCCGTTACGGTGGCGTCAGAATTTCTGCCGGATTCCGAGATTCGACAGGCGGCTTCCGTTGCAGGCGTGATAGGCATAAGGCACGAGGTTCTCAGGCTGAGCGTGCTTGGCGACGAGAAAATTTCGTCAAACCCGCCCGACCGGTGCTACCACTGCAAAAAAGGCGATTTCGGGGCAATACTTGAGATAGCCAAAAAGCGCGGTTTCGATGTCTTCGACGGCACAAATGCCGACGACGCGAGGACGAGGCGGCCCGGCCTTAAGGCCCTGTCCGAAATGGGAATAAAAAGCCCGCTTAGGGAGCTCGGCATCGGGAAGGAGGAAGTCAGGGAGATTGCGAGGGGTATGAAGCTTCCGAATTCCGAGCGTCCGTCGTCCCCATGCCTTGCAAGCCGGTTCCCGTACGGGATGACAATTACGGAGAGCGACCTCGAGCGCGTCGGGCAGGCGGAGGAATTTCTCCGCTCGCTGGGTTATACGGAGCTTCGGGTGCGCCACCACGGGAATCTGGCGAGAATTGAGCTTCCCGCAGGCGAAATGCCGCTTATTCTGGCTTCCGGGCATAGAGAAAAAATTGTGGCAAAGCTACTCTCGCTGGGTTATAATTATGTCGCCCTGGATCTGAAGGGCTTCAGAAGCGGGAGCATGGACGAAGTCCTCCCGTCCTGAGATATTGCAAGCGGGCGGAAGCTGTGCGGCCATCCCGCCGCACCGGCCCGGACGGAGGAATTTAATGTTTTTCAAAAGTTTTTCGATATTTCTCGCGGCCTCTCTCCTCATAGCCATACCCTTTGTCTCCTGTGGGAAAAAAGAAACCGGCGCGGCCCCGGCGGGCAGGACGTCCATAACGGATTTCCCGCAGGAGGCCGGGACGATGGAATCCGCCCTGAAAAACGACCCGAAAAACGTGAACATCCTCATCCAGCTCGGGAATCTCTACTACGACTGGGGGCAGGACGAGGTTGACAGGGAGGGGAATTCTGCGCAGCCGAGCGATAAATGGACGCAGGGCATAAACTACTACGAGCAGGCGCTTGAGATAGACCCCGGCAACCTGAACGTCCGGACGGACATGGCGACGCTCATGCGCGATACAGGCCAGGTGGACCAGGCAATCCAGGAATACCATACCGTCCTGAAGCTCGACCCGCAGCACCCCCAGGCGAGGATAAACCTCATCCTTGCGCTTGGCGAGTCTAAACGCGACTACAGGGGTGCGCTCTCCGAATACGACAAGCTTATGAAGGAAGTTCCGAGCCAGAAGGAAAACACGGAACTGAGCCAGGAAGTCGATGCCTTCCGCCAGGCGATGAAGGAGGCCAAAAAATAGAACGTATAATCCTCCTCATGATTCTTGCCGCCTCGTTTTATTTCTTCCTCGACAGGCTGCTTAAGTTCCTCACAGGCCAGCACGCCGGGGCGCCATCCGCATCTATGCCGCCCGCCCGCCGACCGGAAGGCGACGAGATGGTGCAGGACCCGCAATGCAAGGTCTATGTGCCGATTTCCCGCGCCGTGAAGAAGACCTTCGGCGGCAACACGCTCCATTTCTGCTCCGAGGACTGCGCTAGGCAATTCTTAAAGAGGATTGGCCGCTGATGAACGAACTGCGTTTTGGAGACTGTCTGGATGTTCTGAAAGATTTAAATAAGAAACATCCGTCCGGCTTTATAGATTTGATCTATATCGACCCGCCTTTCAACAGCAGCCGGAACTACAACATCCTTTTCGAGAACGTGGACTTAAGCGACGTGAAGGCGCAAAAGGAGGCCTTCGCGGACACCTGGAGCAATATCTCTTATCTCGACACGTTAAACGAGATAAAGGAGATTGACCTTGATTTATTCCGCCTCTTAGATGCGTTCAACGACATAAAAATCTCAAAGAGCGCGATTTCCTACCTCACCACGATGGCAATCCGCATATGGTATATGCACAAAGTTTTAAAGGACACCGGGAGCTTTTACCTGCACTGCGACCCGAACA
>DAHWTK010000118.1 GCA_027328825.1 Nitrospirota bacterium | reverse complement strand
GACAACTACGGCGCGTATCTCTTCAACATGGGAAAACACAAGGAGGCCCTTGGCGTCGCGGAGCGGCTTGTGCAGATGGCCCCGGAAGACCCGGACGCATGGTACAAGCTGGCGTCCGTCCGGGAGGAGCTTGGCGAGATGGACGCGGCGCTTGAGGCGTATAACAAGACGCTTTCGCTTTCGCCGGATTTTCTCGACGCGCTGAAGGACAAGGCCGGCCTGCTCGAAAAGGCTGGCAGGCTTCAGGAAGCGGCGGAGACCTTTACGGCGGCCTCCGAGATAGCGCCCGGCGAGCCTTATTTCTTAAACTGCGTAGGCCAGATAATGGGGAGACTCGGGAAGTTCGACGAGGCGCTTTCCGCCTTTGAAAAGGCACAGGCGGCAGACCCGGAAGACGAATACTCGAAGAACGGCAGTGCCGCGGCGCTTGCGAAACTCGGACGGCTCGAAGAGGCCCTTGCGGCGTTCGAGAAGAGTATAGCCTCGAACAAGGAAGACCCCTTTGCGTGGGACGGAAAGGCTTTCGTTCTTAAGATGATGGGGCGGATGGAGGAGTCCGAAAAGGCCGGCGCCGAGGCGAAACGCCTTTTCCGCCTGCAGGAGAGCCTTGAGAAGGGCACGTTCGGGGGCAATGCGTAAGGTATAAGATAGCGGTGTTACCCGGAGGACTAAGATGAACAAGACATTGGTTGCGGTGTTGGCCGTCCTGGGCGCGATATTCCTGGCGGCGGTGATAATCGGCGGGAGCGTAATATCAACGCGCAACCGCCTTGTAACCATGAACGAGGCGATAGACGCCCAGTGGAGCCAGGTGGAAAATCAGCTCCAGAGGCGAAACGACCTGATACCGAACCTGGTCAGCACGGTCAAGGGCTATGCGAGCCACGAAAAGGAGATATTCGAGGATATTGCCGCCGCAAGGGCCAAGATGGCCGGGGCCTCGACGAGACAGGACAAAATGGACGGCTCCAACCAGATGACCGGGGCGCTCTCAAGGCTGATGATGGTCGTGGAGAACTACCCGAACCTGAAGGCCGACAGGAACTTCTCCCAGCTCATGGACGAGCTTGCCGGGACGGAGAACAGGATTGCCGTGGAACGGATGCGCTATAATAACCTCGTGCGGGATTACAACGCTTCGCTCAGGCGTTTTCCGGACAACGTGATTGCCGGGATGTTTAATCTCCGTCCAGCGGAATATTTCAAGGCGCCGAAAGAAGCGACTGCGGTGCCGAAGGTGCAGTTCTGATGGCGAGGATAGCGGTATATCCGGGTACGTTTGACCCGATAACCAACGGGCATGTGGACCTGATAAAGCGCTCCCTTACGCTCTTCGACAAGGTGATTGTGTCCGTAGCTCCGAACGCCAGGAAGGAGCCGCTTTTCTCCGCCGGTGAGCGCGTGAAGATGATACGGGAGGCTACGGCGGATCTTGGTGAGCGGGTGGAGGTGGAGATATTTGAGGGCCTGCTGGTCGAGCACGTGAAGCGGAAAGGCGCAAGCGTCGTCGTCCGGGGCCTTCGGGCGGTGTCGGACTTCGAGTTCGAGCTTCAGATGGCGCTCATGAACAGGCGTCTTAGCCACCAGGTCGAGACGGTCTTCATGATGCCGTCCGAGGAATATTCCTATACCTCCTCTACGGTCATAAAGGAAGTCGCGGCCCTTGGCGGAGACGTATCAGGTCTTGTCCCGGACTGCATACTGCCATACCTTAAGAAGCTTCTCGCCCCGAAGTGCCGGGTAAAATAGAGTCCGGCCTGTCACTTCATGGAGTGCAGCCCGAGGCGGTTTCCCTCGCTGTCCTGGAAGTGCGCGATGAAGCCATAATCCCCGATAGAGGTCTTGGGCATGAGCGTCCTGCCGCCGTTCGAGTCCACCCTGTCGAGCGTTTCCTCTATGTCCTCCACAGTCATATATATCAGTATTCCCCTGTGCGACGGCGCGTGAGACTCTCCCTTCACCAGCGCCCCGGAAGCCCCGTATACATTTGAGGCCATCGGGAAAAAGCCCATTTTTACAGCCCCGAAATCGTTTACCGACAGCTCGATATTCAGAACCGATTCATAAAATAGCCTGGCCCTGTCCAGGTCGTGTACCGGTATCTCAAACCAGCCGGCAATATTAGTTCCGCCAGCCATTTCATACTCCTCCCGCAAATAATGTCTTATTTATATATTGTAATACTAAGGGCGGGTTTAAGGCAAGTTGCCTATGCGGAGAAAAATTCAGGGCGCGATATTCTTTCGCGCCCCGGTGAAATATTCGTCTGGGAGTTTTACCTCAGGCCGCTTTTTTAAACCGCTCTTCCTTTTCGGTTATCACGGGTTTCGCGGGAAGCGAAACCGCCACTCCTTCGACGTAAACCATCTCGCCGCCGAGCCAGCCCGAAACGAGAAGCGCCGCGATGCCCACTATCGAGAGTATGAACGGCGTCAAATCTACCGGCGGCCCGATGGAGCGCAGGTAGAAATTGGCTATAAACAGGACCGTAACCGAAAGGTTAATCCCAAGGTGCCAGTAGCCAATCTTCCGCGCACGCGTGCCCTGCGGTATGGAGAGGAGGTCTATCAGGCCGAAGACCGCGGCCAGAAGGGCGCCGATTATGCCTATGCCCATCGCGTAATAGGCCGCAGGGACCCACGCAGGATTCCCGCCCGCCCTGATGACTATATCGCAGATAAGCGAAAAAACCCAAAGCCCGATTGGTAAGACCACCAGCATCGGGTGTATCGGGTGTCTTTCTATTGTCGCCTTCGTTCGCATACCCTGCTCCTTTGTAAATAAAACATATCCGCGCATCCCCCTGAAGGGACACGTCCCATCTTTAATTATAGCATTTATCATTAAAATCGGCTGAAGCCGGAGTCTTTTCTTGTTTATTTATAAAAAATACGTTATTATACCAGCCATGCGGTATTGAAACCCAAGGAGATGTTTATGAAAAAAATTCCTGTTCTGTCATTGTGCATGGCCGCTTTCCTATTTGTTTCGGCATCCGCTTTCGGCCAGGCCGCACAATCGGCCAAAAACAACTCTCCAAAGAAACCGGGCCTGTCCATAATGGCAGGGAAAGTGCTCAAGGTCGTGAATGCAGGCGGGTATACGTATGCCAAGATTCAGAACAGTGGCGGATATATATGGCTTGCCATGCCGCAGGTCAAGATAAAGACCGGAGAGACGGTTACGTTTTATCCCGGTACGCAGATGACGAACTTCCACAGCGATACGCTTAAGCGCACCTTCAAAAAGGTCATTTTCACCAGCGGCCCCGTAGACCTGCCCGGCACAAAGGCTTACCGTGCAAAGAACAAGGCGAAACAGCCCGCCGAAAAGATAAAAGTGGGAAAGGCCCACGGGCCTGACGCTCGCACCATAGCAGAGATATATAAAAACAGGGCGTCGCTCAACGGTAAGACTGTTTCCGTGCGCGGGAAGGTGGTCAAGGTATCCAAGGGCATCATGGGGAGCAACTGGCTTCACATACAGGACGGCACGGGTGACGCGTCTAAGGGCACGAACAGCCTGGTCGTAACTACGAAAGACGATGCCGATGCCGGGGATGTCGTTACCGCGACGGGCGTCATCTCCTCCAACAAGGACTTCGGCTTCGGTTATAAGTACGACGCGATAATGGAGCAGGCAACGATAAAGAAGTAGCAGAGATGCGGCGATTGAGAAATTTTTCTGACCGGACAATTTTGTCCGGTTTTCTTTTTATACGGTTGCAGTTATAGGGAAAGCCAGGCTAATTTTTGTATCGTTACTCCAAAAAATATGACGTAATCGTAGTGGGCGCGGGGCATGCGGGCTGTGAGGCGGCGCTTGCTTCGGCGCGCATGGGGATGTCCACGCTCCTGCTTACCATGAACCTCGACTCCGTGGCCCAGATGTCCTGCAACCCGGCCATCGGCGGCCTCGCAAAGGGGCATATCGTCAGAGAGATAGACGCCCTGGGCGGGGAGATG
>DAHWTK010000117.1 GCA_027328825.1 Nitrospirota bacterium | reverse complement strand
CTGACCTTCTCGTTCTCCAGTAGTTCTTTCGCCGGGCCTTCCAGTGTCATCCTGCCGGTCTCAAGGACGTAGGCACGGTCGGCAAGGTTCAGGGCGGCCCTGGCGTTCTGCTCCACTAAAAGCACGGTAACGCCCCGGCGGTTGATGTCCTTTATAATTTTGAAAATCTTCGTGACGACAATCGGCGCAAGGCCGAGCGACGGCTCGTCCAGGAGCAGAAGCTTGGGGCTGGACATCAGCGCCCGGCCAATCGCAAGCATCTGCTGCTCGCCGCCGGAGAGCGTCCCGCCGTGCTGGGACTGCCGCTCCCTTAGCACGGGGAAGAGTCCGTAAACCTCGCTTAAATTCTTCTCGGCGAGCGCCTTGTCCTTTATTATGAACGCGCCCATATCCAGGTTCTCCCTTACCGTAAGGCGTGAGAAAATCCTGCGCCCTTCCGGGACCTGGCAAAGCCCAAGCTTCACAATTTCATGTGGAGGCAGACCGTCGATCCTCTTGCCGCCATACGTGATGCTGCCGCCGCCGATTTTATTCACGCCGGAGATTGCCATGAGCGTGGTGGATTTTCCCGCGCCGTTCGCGCCAAGGAGCGAGACGACCTCGCCTTCTTTGACTGAGAGAGATATGCCCTTCAGGGCCTCTATAGGGCCGTAGAACGCGCGTACGCCTTCAAGCTCAAGCATCTGCGGCCTCTTTGCCCAAATACGCCTCAATGACCTTCGGGTCTCTCTGAATCTCCGACGGCACGCCTTCGGCAATCTTCACCCCGTGGTCAAGCACCGCCACCTTGTCCGATATGCCCATTACGACCTTCATGTCGTGCTCTATCAGGAGTATCGCAATCCCCATGTCCCGGATGTCACCAATGAGTTTAATCAGCTCCGCGCTCTCCTGCGGGTTCATGCCGGCCGCAGGCTCGTCAAGGAGCAGGAGCTTCGGCCTCGCCGCGAGCGCGCGGGCAATCTCAAGCCGCCTCTGGTATCCGTACGGGAGGTTACGCGCCCACTCGTCCTTTGCATCGAGAAGCCCGACGAACTGGAGGATGTTCATGGCATTCTCGGTCATCTCCCGCTCCTCCGCACGCACGGAAGGCGTCCTGAGAACCGCGCCGATTATGCCGGACTTTGTCCGGCAATGCTGGCCCACCAGTACGTTCTCAAGCGCAGTCATTTCTGCGAAAAGCCTGATATTCTGGAACGTACGGGCCATGCCGAGCGCGGTAATCCTGTGTGGCGGCAGACCTGTTATATCCTCAGTCTCGAACATGACATAGCCTGAAGTAGGCGCCGTCACACCGGTGACGCAGTTGAAGAAAGTCGTCTTGCCGGCGCCGTTCGGGCCTATTAGGCCGACTATTTCCTTATGTCCGATGCGCAGGTGTATGTCTTCGAGCGCCCGCAGGCCGCCGAAGGTTTTGGTAAGGCTGGAGGTGGACAGTATGCAGTCTTTCATAGGGAAAGCTATTCCCTTACGGGGGGATTGACAAGGAATTCGTCCGGGTGGTCAGGCGCGTCTTTTATTATCACCCTGCGTCCCTGCACGGAGAGCCTTCCCTCGGCGAAAAGCCTTACAGCCTCAGGGTATATGCGATGTTCCTGCCTGAGTATCCTCGCCGCAAGGGAGTCTTCCGTGTCGTCCTGCAATACCGGCACGACCGCCTGGATAATTATCGGGCCGGTGTCCATGCCGGCGTCAACGAAATGGACGGTGCATCCGGAGAACCGCGCGCCGTAGTTTATGGCCTTCTTCTGGACGTGCAGGCCGGGGAAAGACGGCAGGAGCGCAGGGTGTATGTTTATGATTTTATTGGTGAATTCATTTACCAGGATATGCGAGACAAGCCTCATGTAGCCCGCAAGCAGGATGAGGTTAACCTCATGTTTTCTAAGGGTTTCTACGATTTTCTTATCGTAATCTTCGCGTGTCTTACAAGCCTTGGGGTCTATAACCTCAGCCGCTATAAGGTTTTTTCGCGCTCTCTCAAGGGCGTAGGCGTCTTTGACGTCCGATATGCAGACGGCGATTTTTGCGTTGATTTTTCCTGCGTTTACGGCGTCGATAATCGCCTGAAAATTGGATCCGCGCCCGCTTGCCAGAACGCCTATTTTAAGCTCCTCACCCGGCATATTCGACGCCTTTTTGACCCGCGATTATTTCGCCCATTACATACGCCTTCTCGCCAAGCATAGCCGCTTTATTTGCGAAGGATTCCGCCTCACCCGCATTAACGACCGCAATCATCCCAATCCCCATATTGAAATCCCGCAACATCTCCGCCTCGTCCACGCGGCCCCGCTCCTGGATGAACTTAAATACTGGCAGTATCTCCCAACTACCCTTCCGGACGCGCGCGCGGCAGCCGTCAGGAAACACGCGCGGGAGATTCTCCGTAATCCCGCCGCCGGTGATGTGCGCAAGACCCTTTATGTCGAACTCGCCCATCAGCGCGAGCACGTTCTTTACGTATATCCTTGTCGGCGTGAGAAGCTCGTCCGCGACGGTCTTGCCAAGCTCCGGGACGTATGAATCTATCTTAAGCCCCGCCGCATCGAAAAATACCTTTCGCGCGAGCGAGTAGCCGTTGGAGTGCAGGCCGGAGGACGCGAGACCTACGAGAACATCTCCGGGCGCGATTTTGCTCCCGTCTATTATCTTTGCCCTGTCCACTACACCCACGGCGAACCCGGCAAGGTCGTACTCTCCCTCGGCATAGAAGCCCGGCATCTCCGCCGTCTCTCCGCCGATGAGCGCGCACCCGGCCTGTCTGCACCCTTCCGCGATTCCGGAGACGACCTTAGCGTGTCTTTCCGGTTCCAGCTTCCCGCAGGCGAAATAGTCCAGGAAGAAGAGCGGCTCCGCGCCCGTTACGAGGATGTCGTTCACGGACATGGCGACTAAGTCGATGCCGACGGTGTCGTGCCTGTCCGCCATAAACGCGGCCCGAAGCTTCGTGCCGACGCCGTCCGTGCCGGAGACGAGGACGGGCTCCTTGTAGCCGCCCTTCAGCCCGAACAGCCCGCCGAAACCGCCGATGTCCGTCAGCACCTCCGGCCTGAACGTGGACTTCACGAAGGGCTTTATCATCTCCACGAACCTGTTACCCGCGTCTATGTCCACGCCCGCGGATTTGTATGTCAGTTTGTCGGTCATACACGTCGCCCCATTTGGCTCTCTATTTAAAATTCCATGTGAACCAGGCTTTATATTCGGGTTTTAATAAATCCATGCATGTAATATGAAGATACCTGGTTTTATCGGTTATTTTGAAGGGAAACACAAGGATGAAATGATTATAAGCTATAGGTTCGTCAATCGTCTTTACGGACAGGGAACTTTCCGGTATCAGTCCTTCTTGTTGTTGGTTCAAGTTTACTTGGGTTTTATTACGCACACTTTCGAGTGGGATAAATTTTATGCTCTTGATATTTTGCCGAGGCGTGCCAATCCCATTTACAATGAATTTATCACCCGCTCCATCCTCTACAGTCAAGACCATTCGGCTGATTATAAAGTCTTCTTGTGTCCCTTCTATATTGAACTCTACTGCGGTGCCGTCAGTTGGAATATCACTCCGATATTGCCTCATTTCGGGGACAAGAAGCGTAGCGTAAGCCCGGACTTCTATAAAAAGGCCCGTGTCGTAATCACTCCTTGAGGTCAATCGGTCATGCATCTTTTGATAGCTCATATGGCTTAAATTATTAAGGGATATTGAACTTGAGAAGTGCGAGCAACCCGTTGCAAAAAGGATAATTATCATCAAGACGAGAAGTTTTTTCATGTTTTGCCTCCTCTGATTATCCGTGGCACTGGCTTCAAGCAAGTCGCTGGATTCCCGCCTTCGCGGGAATGACGGACATGTAGGGGCCGACCCGTGTGTCGGCCCTGCTCCACATTATAAATTAAAATATGATAAGTTCAAGAAAGTATTTTAAATGTCCCCGGTGCGGCGTCGCCTGCGGATATTTTTATT
>DAHWTK010000116.1:3755-4002 GCA_027328825.1 Nitrospirota bacterium | reverse complement strand
TGTAACCATATGTCGATGTAGTCATCCTAATGCCGTTGAACAATATCACGGGCTTCCTTGAAAAGCCCGCCCCGTTTATGGTCATTTGATTTGCACTGTAATCGATGAAGACGGAATTGATTGTTACTGCCCAGGCGGGGGAGGAAAGAAGGACGAGCATGAAAACGGTGAGAGAACAGATCCGAAATGGATTTCTCATAGAACGCGCCTCCTTAAAAACTTAATGCAAAGTCGCTGGATTCCCGAT
>DAHWTK010000116.1:0-3745 GCA_027328825.1 Nitrospirota bacterium | reverse complement strand
AGGTCGTAACTATGGGCAGGGGTTGGGTTTTTCCAGTCCAGCGGGTGGACGTTGGCCACTAGCTCCGAGTTGTATTCGTCAAACGGAAGTATGAGTGGAAGCTCCGCCATACTTAAAGTATAGCGGAAGAAAGGTAGAAAAGAGTGGAGATTATTCCGAACTTGCCCGCTTCAGGAGCGGGAAGGCCCCTTCGAGGGCCTGGCGGACTTCGGGTGGCATGAAGACGTTTTCGAGGTCGTAGCCCTGGAGGGATTCGATTAATACCTGCACCTTCTCTGATGCGTTAAGCGGCCTGTGGACGATTATCCTCGGCTCGCCCTTCACGATGCAAAGACCGCCCCTTGGCTGGCGCGCGGTCATTTTCCTTATTTTTTCGTAATTTACCTTCACGCCCAGAGAGGCTGCGACCTCTTCGAGCGACTCGACAAGCCTTTCGTCCTTCATCTCCTGCCGCCGTAGTAGATATGTTCGAGGCGCGGCTTGTATACCGCGTCGTATGCCGGGAGCTTCTCCGGGAATACCTTCGACACCCATGTACGGGTAATTTCCATAAGCCTTACCGCCTCAAGCTCGCTGAGCGCCGGTTCCTTGAGCTTGACCGCCGTCCCTTCGACCATCTTCCTGAGCGCCCTTAAGGCCTTCTCCTCCTCTATCATGTGCCATTCCCAAGCCATGGAACCCGTCCTTTCGTGCCGTACAGTCAAAACCTGAACCCGACCACGAATATCTTACCCCCAAATATCTTTTTGTCAACCTACTTTCTTTTCGGGAGAAAAGAAAGTAGGCAAAGAAAATCCGGACCGTTCAGCCCTTCATCTCGGATGCCTTCAGCCGCCCCTTTTTGAGGTCCCGCGTCTTCATAAGGACGAATATCACGGGCGTCATTATAAGGACATGGATGGCGGAAGTTATCATCCCGCCTATCATCGGCGCGGCGATGGGCTTCATCACGTCCGCGCCCGTGCCGTCAGACCACATTATCGGCACCAGGCCCATGAGCGCCACAAAGACCGTCATAAGCTTCGGACGGAGCCTCAAAACCGCCCCTTCATATGTCGCGTCGTAGATGTCCTTTTCCGTAACGGGCCCCGCGAGGAGCTTTTTATCCAGAGCCTCGTGCAGGTATATCACCATGACGACTCCCGTCTCCACCGCGACGCCGTAGAGCGCGATGAACCCCACCCACACCGCGACGGATATGTTGTATCCGAGCGCCCAGACGAGATACACCCCGCCGACCAGGGCGAACGGCACGGAGAGCATGACCATCGCGGCCTCCTTCGCGGAATGGAACGTAAAATAAAGGAGGATAAAGACTATGAAAAGCCCAAGCGGGACGAGAAGCCTGAGCGTCTTCGCGGCATGAACCTGGTTTTCCCAGCTTCCGGCCCAGTCGATGTAATATCCCGGCGGGAGCTTAAGCCCGGAGTTCAGCTTCGCCATCGCCTCCTGGACGAAGGAACCCATGTCCCGCCCCCGGACGTTCAGGAACACCACGGAGCGCAGCATCCCGTTTTCCGAATTAATCATGTCCGGCCCGGTCGTAACGCGTATGTCCGCGACTTGGGCGAGGGGGATGTAGGCGGTATTCTGTCCGTCCTTTACGGGCACCTGTATGCGCCGAAGAGCGTCTATGTTGTTCCGGAAGTCCCGAGCGTACCGCACAACGACCGGAAAGCGCTCCCGGCCTTCGACGGTTGTCGTGAGCCGCATACCGCCTATCGCGCTCTCGATGATTCTCTGCACGTCTCCCACGTCCAGGCCGTATCTGGCCGCAGCCTCGCGGTTTACGTCTATATCGAGGTATTCCCCGCCCGTGACGCGTTCGGCATAGAGGTCGGCGGCTCCGGGGATTTTATCGAGTATTCCCTGCGCCTGCTGTGCCAGCATGTCGAGGGTATTAAGGTTGTTCCCCATTATCTTGACGCCTATGTCCGTCCGGACGCCTGTCGAGAGCATCTGGATTCGGTTTATTATCGGCTGTGTCCAGCCCTCGGCGACACCGGGGATTTCGAGTTTTTTCGACAGATCGTTTATAATGTCCTGCTTCGTAATACCGGGCCTCCACTGACTCTTGGGCTTCAGGTTTATTATCGTCTCGAACATGCTCACGGGGGCGGGGTCCGTCGCGGTGTCGGCCCGGCCTACCTTGCCCAGGACGCTCTCGACCTCCGGTTCGGTCTTGATTATCGCGTCCTGAACTGTTATGAGCCGCTTGGCATCTGTCATCGACACAGGCGGAAGCGTCGTCGGCATGAATAGAAGGCTCCCCTCGTCGAGCGCGGGCATGAACTCGTGCCCCAGGCGGCCATAGAGGAATATCGCCAGAGCAAGGGCGAGGACGTTCAGGAAAATGACGGTTTTTTTGTATTTCAGCGCCCACCTGATTACCGGGGAGTATAGAAGGACAAAGAACCTCGATACAGGGTTTTTTGTCTCCGGCGGCATGTTTCCCCGCAGCAGGTAATACATCAGGACGGGCACAAGTGTGATGGCGATTATGGACGAACCGGCCATAGAGAAGGTCTTCGTAAAGGCGAGGGGATGAAATAGTTTTCCCTCCTGGCCCGTGAGCAGGAATACCGGGACGAACGCCAGGACGATAATCATAAGCGAGAAGAATATCGCGCGCCCGACCTGCCTTGAGGACTGTATCACGACTTCGAGCCGCCTTGACTTCCGCTCCTCCGGGTCAAGCTCGGAGAGGTGCCGGTAGCAGTTCTCCACCATAACGACTCCCGCGTCCACCAGGACTCCGATAGCTATGGCGATACCGCCAAGGGACATGATGTTGGACGTGACCCCCATGTATTTCATCGTAATAAAGGAGATGAGCACTGCTATGGGGAGCGTCAGGACGATTACGAGCGCGCTCGGGAAGTGCAGGAGGAAAACGAGGACGACGAGCGAGACGATAATCGATTCTTCCGTGAGGGCGCGCTTCAGGGTATGGACGGCGCGGGTGATGAGGTCGGAGCGGTCGTACGCGGCGACGATTTTCACGCCCCTCGGAAGCCCCGGCTGTATCTGGGTGATTTTTGCCTTCACGCGGTTTATCACCTGCATGGCGTTCTCGCCGTAGCGCATGACTATTATCCCGCCGACGGCCTCGCCCTTGCCGTCCCAGTCGATAAGCCCGCGCCGGGTCTGAACTCCCATCTGCACCCGGCCAAGGTCTTTTACGAGCACGGGCGTGCCGTTATAGGCCGCCACCGGGATGTTTTCGAGGTCTTTGATGCCTTTGATATAACCCAGGCCGCGCACCATGAACGTCATGCCGCTTTTGTCCATAAGGTTTCCCTCGACCTCGCTGTTGCTCTTCTTTACGGCGTCCATGAGGGTCATGCTGCCTGTGGGCTGCCCGTCTATCGCGACTATCCGGTCGCCCGGCTTTATCCCGGCGAGCTCCTGGGGCTGCACCTCCTCTATGGGTATTATCCCCTCGGACTTGTACCCCACGTCAACGACGATGCCGTCCTGGCGCACCTGTATCACCCGGCCCTTGACGACCGTCCCCTCCTCCACGCTCCTGAAAGACTCCTCGTAGAGCCGGGCCATGTCGTCCTGGCTCTCCTCCGTCTCCTCGTTCGGCTCTGTTTCCTCGGAAGAGGAGTACTCGGTCGCCAGTTCCTTTTCTTCTTTGCTCATCAGATTACTTACCTCCTAAGGTGGCTTTATTTAAGCTTTAAAGGCTTAAGACTATAATGTATCACATCTTAAAGACTTTTTCCAGGCAATACTTGCC
>DAHWTK010000115.1 GCA_027328825.1 Nitrospirota bacterium | reverse complement strand
TTTCCGGGCGCAGGTGGACCAGGCGCGGGCGAATCTCGAAAATGCCCAGGCGAAGCTTAACGAGATGGAATCGAACCGCGGCATGACAAAAAGCGGAGTTCAGACTTCCATCGACCAGGCCAAAGCTGCACTCGACAAGACGAAGGCCGACTACAGGCGCGACAAAATACTTATCAAGACCGGCTCCGTCGCCCGTTCCGACCTCGACGCCGCGCGTGAAGCGTATCTGAACGCCCAGGCGCAGTATGCGGACGCGAAGGCGGGGACCGACAAGAACCTTGTCCTTAACGCGCAGATTGCCGAGGCGGAGGCGACAGTCAGCCAGGCCAGGGCGAACCTCGAGACGGCGGAGACGAACCTCTCCAAGAGCGTGATAACATCACCGATGAACGGCGTCGTGATAGACAAGGAGGTCGAAGTGGGCCAGACCGTCGCCGCAAGCTTTTCCACGCCGAACCTCCTTACCATCGGAGACCTTTCCGTCATGCAGGTGGCAATCTCGATAGACGAAGCCGACGTGGGCCAGGCGAAGGTCGGCCAGGAGGTGCATTTTACCGTTGACGCATTCCCCTACAATGTCTTCAAGGGGACTTTATCCCAGATATATTACTCACCCGTAACGGTCTCTAACGTCGTTACGTATACCGGGATAGTCGAGGTAAAGAACAGGGGCGAGATTCTGCGTCCTGGCATGACTGCGAACATAAAAATAATTACCGGCCAGAAGAAGCACGTGCTCCTGATACCTTCCTCCGCGCTCCGGGTGCGTCTTCCGGGCGAGAGCGCAAAGGCCAAAAAGGGAAAAGGCGGGGAGCGGGGAGACTGGCATACCATTTGGGTAATGCAAAAGGACGGCCCTCATCCCGTGCGCGTCAAAACCGGGCTGACCGACCTCGTGAATACGGAAATCATATCCGGACTGAAAGCGGGAGAGCCTGTAATTACGGACTATTTCGGCAAGGGAAACGCTGTACGCGGCCCGCACGGCTTCTTCAGGATGTAGCATGATAGAGGCCAGGGATCTCGTCAAGGAATATGTCATCGGAGACACGACTCTGCGCGCGCTCGACGGCGTGAACGTGCACATAGGGCGCGGCGAGTTCGCGGCCATTATGGGGCCGTCCGGCTCCGGGAAATCCACCTTCATGAACATCATAGGCTGCCTCGACCGACCGACTTCCGGCAGCTACATACTCGATGGAAAACCGGTCGAGACGCTCTCCAGAGACGACCTCGCGGGCATAAGAAACAGGATGCTGGGGTTCGTATTCCAGGGCTTCAACCTCCTTCCGCGCACGACGGCTCTTGAGAACGTCGAGCTTCCGTTGTATTATAGCGGTCAGGATGGGGAGATGGAGGAGAAGGCGTATGCGGCGCTGAAATCCGTCGGTCTCGCGGGCCGCGAGAGGCATTTCTCAAACCAGCTCTCCGGCGGACAGCAGCAGAGGGTGGCCATAGCGCGGGCGCTGATAAACGACCCCTCGGTCATACTCGCGGACGAACCGACCGGAAACCTCGACAGCAAAACGAGTGTCGAGATAATGGATATTTTCACGAAGCTGAATGCGGAGAAAGGCATTACGATTATCCTCGTCACGCACGAGCCGGACATCGCGCAGTTCGCCGCGAGGAGAATACACTTTAAAGACGGAAAGATTATCTCGGACGAGAGGACGCCCTCTCCCCCAGCCCCTCTCCCAGCGTCGGGAGAGGGGAGAAGAATTTAACCCTCGCCCTTCTATGGGAGAGGGTGGGCGTAGCGCCGAGAGAGGGTGAGGCTATAATGTTTATTTTACCTGCAATTAAAATAGCCTTCCGGGGCCTCAGGGTGAACAAGATGCGCTCCGGCCTTACCATGCTCGGCATAATAATCGGCGTGGCGGCTGTTATAACCATGCTCGCCGTCGGCGAGGGGGCGAGGGAGTCCCTTGCGAAATCCATCGCGTCGCTCGGCAGCAACCTCATCCTCGTCATACCGGGCAGCACGACATCGGGCGGCGCGCGCATGGGCACGGGGAACACCAATACACTTGTCCCGTCCGACGCGGAGGCGCTCGACGGTGAGAGCGCCGTGGACGCAGCCGCGGCGATGGTGCGCGGCACAGGGCAGGTGGTGTTTCAGGACAGGAACTGGAATACGGCAATAATCGGCACGACCGGAGACTACGAACGCATCCGGGACTGGCCGGTATCCGATGGCAGGTTCATAAACCGGCAGGACATAGACGGCATGACGAAGGACTGCCTCGTCGGAACGACCGTCGTCCAGGAGCTATTCGGGAACGAAGACCCTCTCGGCAGGATAATACGCATAAACCAGGTTCCGTTTACGATAGTCGGCGTGCTTCAGAAAAAGGGACAGTCCCTGATGGGACAGGACCAGGACGATGTCATAATCACGCCTTTGTCAACGGCGATGTCGAGGCTTTTCGGAAAGACCTCCGTCAACGCGATAATGGTGAAAGGGAAAAGCGACGGTGTGATGAACCGGGCGGTGGAGCAGGTTAAGACGCTCCTTCGGCAGAGACATAGGATACCCGACGGCGGGGACGACGATTTTTCCGTAATGAACCTCTCCGAGATGCTGTCCGCCGCAGAGACGCAGACTAAGATTATGACGATACTGCTGGGAGCCGTGGCCTCTGTGTCGCTCCTGGTCGGCGGCATAGGGATTATGAACATCATGCTGGTTTCCGTGACGGAGAGGACGAGGGAGATTGGCATAAGAATGTCTGTGGGAGCCAGGGAGAGAGACATACTGCTCCAGTTCCTCGTGGAGGCGGTGGTGCTCTCTCTTACCGGCGGCGTCATAGGCATACTTATAGGCGTCGGCTTCTCGACGGCCATATCGCAACTGTCGCGCTTCCAGACGAGCGTGTCGCTTTTCAGCGTGCTCCTGTCGTTTCTGTTCTCGGCGGCTGTCGGGATATTCTTCGGATTCTACCCCGCCAGGAAGGCCGCGGGAATGGACCCGATTTCCGCGCTGAGGTACGAGTAACAAATGAACCATAAACTTAAAATCGGTGAAATAATATACGCTAACTGCACCCCGCTCTACACGATGCTGAAAAAGAACTCGGACTGCTCCGGGTTCGAGTTCGTCCCCGGAGAGCCGGCGAAGCTGAACCGGCTTCTCGCAAGCGGTGAGATAGACGTTAGCTCGTCTTCCTCCATAGAATACGCGAGGCACTGGCGCGAGTATCTCGCCGTTCCCGGCATATCCATAAGCTCGCGCGGCAGGGTGGGGAGCATACTGTTTTTCTCCAGGAGGCCGATAGAGGAACTCTCCGGCGCGGAGATTTCCGTGTCGTCCGCATCGGCCACATCGGTCGTCCTGCTGAAGGCGCTTTTAAAATTCAGATACGGTCTTCAGGCGAAACTCATCCCGGAAAGGCCAGTCCTTGAAAAGATGCTGGAAGGGCGTCAGGCGGCGCTGATTATCGGGGACGAGGCGTTAAAAGAGAAACTCGCGCTCGATTCCTCTCCCGGCCTCGAGGTTTACGACCTCGGTTCGGTATGGCAGGAATTTACGGGGCTTCCGTTTGTATATGCGCTGTGGATGATGCGCGAGGACTCAAAGGAACGCGAGCCTTCGCTTGCCGGGCGTTTCAAGGCCGGGATAATCGCCGCCAGGGAATCCGCCGCGACAAGGTACGAAGAAATAGCCTCCAATGCCCCGGAGTCCGCATGGATGGGGGTCGGCGGGCTTGTGGATTACTGGGAGACCATGTCCTACGACCTGACGGACGAGCATATCGCGGGTCTTATGAAGTTCTACGGGTATGCCCTGGATCTCGGCGAGGTACAGGAGATGCCGGAGATCAGGTTCCTGTAATTTTGAATACCTTCACCCCTCTCTTAAGTTAAGAGAGGGGCCGGGGGTGAGTTATGATCTTCCCCCGAAAAAGTGGACACACGGTTAGGCTTGAGAGACCGTCATCGCCTCGAACTCGGCAGGTGAGCAGTACTCAAGCGACGAATGCCTCCTTGCCCGGTTGTAAAAGACCTCGATATACTCGAATATCTTGCCGATAGCCTCAGCCCTCGTCTTG
>DAHWTK010000114.1 GCA_027328825.1 Nitrospirota bacterium | reverse complement strand
CCCGAGGACCTTTATTACCTCCGCCTCAGGCGCCCTGTGCGGCTCAGGGTATCGTTTAATTTGGGCCACGACCATCTGCCCGTCTCTTGCGCCGCCTTTTTCCTTCGGGGATATGTAGAAATCGTGCGTGATGCGCGGATTGGTCGAGATGACGACGCCGAAACCGCGCCCGGACTCGTACTTCCCGACCACTCTGTCAGTCGCGCGCTCAAGGATTCTTATCACGCGGCCCTCTTGTCGGACGCTGCCGGTCAACCGGCCATCGCCCTTTTCCCGCTCGATGCGCGCCACGACCCTGTCCCCGTGCATCGCGCCCATCATGGCGATGGCGCGGACGTAAACGTCGCCGGTAGACCGGCTTCGGACTGTCTGGTCGCCCGCAGCGTCCGGCATCACAAATCCGTATCCGTCCGGGTGCACGGAGAGTGTCCCTATGACGAGGTTCATCTTTCCTGGAAGGCCGTAGCGGTTGCCGCGTATCCTTACTATCTCACCGTCTTGGACAAGCTCACGCACTGCTCTTTTTATCTCCTGCCTCTCCTCCTTGGGCGCGCCTAAGCTCCGCATCAGTTCCTTCATCAGGAGCGGGCGGTAGGTCTTCTCGCGCATAATGGAGAGTATTTGTTCCTTCTGTTTCATTTCAATCGAACCCTGCGGAGGTAAAAGGCCAGCCCGTGACGATACCTTGAAACATTATTTAGCCAGCGCGCTACGCAATTTCTCAAGCCCTGTGCGTTCCATAAACCTGGCAGTACGCTCGTGGTTTACGGTATTGGCGCTGTAATAATTCAAAACCTTAATAGCCAGTTCCAGCACCTGCTCAGCACTCATATCTTCGGCGATCACGTCACCGATACGTGGCTTGCGAGCGGCGTTCCCGCCGAAGACCAACGTCCACCCGTTCTTCTTGCCGAATATGCCGAGATCGCGGACAAAACTCTCGCAGCAATTAAGTGGGCAACCGGAGATGCCCACCTTGACCTTGGCATTGAACGACAATGGAATTTCCAGCAAGGTCTTTTCCAGCTTGTCTCCCAGAGCCAGGGCGTCCTGTATACCATATTTGCACCAGGCTTTGCCGGGGCAGGCTTTGATGTAGTGGGCGCCGGCCTTTTTTTGCGGTGAACCGCTGTTGCCCAGGTCTTGCCAGATGTTATCTATCTTTTCCGGGGCATAACCTATCAGGGCCAGTCGCTGTGCCTCTGTCAGTTTTAGCTGAGGAATGTCGTGTTTCTCGACTACCCCGGCTATAGTCTTTAAAAGCTCTGGCGACACCACGCCCATCTTTGACCCAGGGATGATGATGTATGTCTTGTGATTGTCTTTATTATCAGGCGACATGGAACCCTCTTTTCTTTCATTAAATCGTCTAAGTGTAACCACATGAAAGCCTATTAATTTAGTAACATAAAATAAGGACGTTTACTATGATTTATATCAGCAGCCTTACGAATTTTTATATTAAGAATTCACCAGCACGAATACTCTGTAACAGAACCACAATACCGGCAGGATAAACACAAGCAGGAACCATCGGCTCTTGTGGATGATTCCCCATAAAACCAGACCTACAGCCGAATAAAAAACGACGTTGGCTGCTATTGAGAGCGCCAGGTATTCAAACCTCGCGCTAATTGGCCGGCCAGGGTCGGCAAGAAATATAAAGCCCGGCCAGAAGGCGACGACAAACCAGGAACCGAAATCCTCCCTCAGAAAATGCCAGGCAAACTCGAAAAAAAACGGGACAACTAAACCCGCGAGACCGGATACGGCTAGGTATTTCCGCATACTGACCTTTTTATGCCACCTTGACCTTTACCAGCAGCCCCTCCGCCTCCGCAACGACCGTCCCGTCGTCCCTGACAGCCTCGGCAGAGGCTTCTACCGTCCGCCCGGACTCTTTGAGTATCCTGCCTGTAATCCTGACCCTCTCGCCTACCATAAGCGGCTTTTTAAACCGCACGACAAGCTTACCCGTGACGGCGTTCATCCCCAGGGAATAGGCAAGCTTGGTCATGGCCTCGTCAAGTATGGTGGAAATTATCCCGCCGTGGACGACATTTTTGTAGCCCTGCCAGGTTTTGGCGGGCGTAAAATCCGCCGAGAGAGATTTCCCCTCCCTGTCCAGACTGAAAACGAGCCTTAAACCGCCCGGGTTGTCCTGCCCGCACACGAAGCACATCCTGTCGTCGTCCAGTTCCACATCGCCTCCCGAGTCGGTCGATTTATGTAATCTTTTTCTTTATTCCAGCGTCTAAAATATGATAACCTTTTACGGAATGCTCTTCAAGCGTAAATGATATAATGAAATAAATCATAGCCGCATCAGTAACAAGTATGGAGGAAGAAATGAGAACTCTTTTCCGCCGCGCAATGCCAATCCTCGGAATAATCCTTTCAATATCCATAATTTCGTGTTTTTCGAGCCGCGCGTCCGCCTACGATGGCGCGGGCGCGCAAAGCAGCCTTGGAATGGCGCGCGTTACGCTGATTCGCGGCGACGGCTCCTTCAACGGCAAGGACACGAACGCCTGGGCCGCCCTTTCGCCTAATTTTTCGCTTCAGAACGGCGACAGGCTCTGGGCCGGGGATAACTCGAAGATAGAAGTCCAGTTCTCCGGCGGACACATGGCCTGGCTGAATTACCAGACCGAGCTCGACATCACAGACATGGAACAGAGCAAGGGTCTTGCAATTCAGGTGGGGCTCGCCTCCGGCGAGGCATCCTTCGCCACGAGACCCATGGGCCGCGATGACGTATTCCAGGTGGATACCCCGAACGCCTCGGTCCGGGCCTACGACAGCGCGCGCTTCCGCGTCACCGTCCTCGGGGACGGCACTACGCAGATAGGCGTCGCAGACGGCAGGGTCGAGCTTGAAAGTACAACCGGCATATCCGACATAAACGCGGGTGATATGGTCGAAATAGAAACGGACGGCAGCATAAACACAAGCGCCCTGCCGGGAAAGGACGGCTGGGACAGTTGGGTCGATGCCCGGTGGTATCGCTATACCCGCCCGTCGAGAAGCGCCAGGTATCTCCCGCCCGCACTTGACGACTACAGCAACGAGTTCGACAGTGGCGGACAGTGGGTGGATAACCCCGGTTACGGCAATGTATGGGTCCCGGCGGTTGGCCCGTCGTGGTCTCCATATTCCAACGGCAGGTGGGTCTGGACAAATGGTGATTACGTATGGCTCCCCTACGACCCATGGTATGCCTGCTTCCATTACGGGAGATGGGCGTGGTCTCTCTCGCTGGGGTGGTACTGGCTTCCGCCCGCGCCGTCTGTCGGGGTATGGTGGTCTCCCGGCTATGTCGGCTGGGCGTGGAGCGGCGGTGTGGTATCGTGGGTTCCGCTTGCCCCCGGCGAGGCGTATTACGGCTTCGGCTACTACGGCCCGCACAACGTAAACCTCAACGTCACGCATGTGACAGTAATAAAGAACGTGTATGTCAACAGCAGGGTAAACAACGCAGTCGTAGTGGTAAACAGGAACAACTTCCTTCGGGGCCGCATAACCCGCGTTGCAATATCCGGGCGGCAGAACCCCTTCCTGCATCCGGGAGCAATGGGCGCGCGGATAATGCCGGGAACCCCGGCGAGGGCCATAAAGCCGATACGGGCCACGATGGATCCGAGGCCGGGAGTAAAGCCGAAACATCTGCCGCCCGCGCGTATACAGAAGGTGCGTCGGGTATTGCAGAAACGAGCCATTGCGCGCTCTAAAGGCGCGTCCGCGTTCAAGCCCGGAAGAAAACCGCAAAGGGTGCCGTTCAGGGAACTCGGCAGGAAAGCCCCGGCTGGAAGACCGGGAGCCGTTCCGGGCAGAAGACTTGCGCCTGCGAGGCCTGTAATAAGAGGGCAGAGGCCCGGCAATTTCCAGGGCGGCAAGCAGTGGCCGAGAACGCAATTCAACAGGAACCGCCCGGCGCCTCCGGGCAGAAGAGCTGCACCCGCGAGAGAACGGGGGCGTCTTCGGCAACCCCAGGCGCCGGAAAGGGGTAAATCGGCCCCGTCAGGGCCCGCGATTCAGGAGAGGGGCGGGGAGCATCGGGTTTCGCCGGGCCGGTCGACCGGCTTCAGGGGCAAGGAATTTCAGGCCCCGTCGAGGGCCGGGGGGCGGGAAGTTCAATCGCCCGGCAAAGGGGCAGGGAGGCCTTCGTTTCAGGAGAGGGCCGGCAGCAGGCCCGCGCCCGCGCCGGTCAGGAGGGCGCC
>DAHWTK010000113.1 GCA_027328825.1 Nitrospirota bacterium | reverse complement strand
TGGAAAAGAGAAAGAAAAAAGCTATTTAATCACGTCATACCCACGAAAATGGCGAACGCAAGGCCATTCGGAAATAGCGACTCTAACCTGGAGGTTTACAGTTATTATGAAGATGCTTTTGCCAGTGATAGACCCCGACCTCTGCACCGGGTGCGGGCTTTGCTGTGCGGCATGTCCGTATGAGGTGCTGGAGATGAAAAACGGTCTGGCCGTCGTCGTGAAGCCGAAGGCCTGCAAGGACCTCGAAGCCTGCGTCGAGGCCTGCCCGACAAGCGCAATAACTATGGAGGAGATTGAAGTGCCGGACTAAATATTCCCTTTCTTATTGCCCACCTCATCTGTAAGGGAGGGCAAATCGGCCAGGGCACCGCTTCAGCGGGCCTGACCGATGGATGGGGGCTGAAAAGGAGGCTTTCTTTGACCGAAGACTTCTCGGATTCCAGAAGGAAATTCCTGGGCTACGCCATTGCAGGTATTGGCGGTGCGGTGGCGCTGGGTTATGCCGTGCCGCTCGTTCAATATCTCGTAGAGCCTGCAATGGAACCGCAGCAGGAGCAGTGGTCTCTTGTCTGCGGCGTGCAGGATATTCCGGCGGAAGAACCCAAATCATTCACTTTTTACTCCAACCTTACGATAGCCTGGGAGACAAAGCGGGTCCAGCGCGATGTCTGGGTAGTAAAAAAACAAGATAACAGCTACACGGTCTTCTCCCCCGTCTGTCCGCACTTAGGCTGCGCATATAACTGGAACAACCAAAAGAGGCTCTTTATCTGTCCATGCCACGGGAGCGTATACACCATAACCGGAAAGGTGGTAGCCGGCCCGGCTCCCAGGCCGCTGGATACGCTTCCGGCAAAGGTCGAAAACGGCAATTTATATGTCAAATACGAGAAGTTCCGTCTTGGTATCCCCGAAAAGGTGCTCGCATGATGGATCCGATAGCGAATTTACAGTCCTGGTTTGAAGAACGTCTCGGCCTCTCCCGCCTGATGTCGCCCTTGATGTCTAAACCCCTTTCGGGCGGCGCGCGCTATCAGTTCAGCCTCGGCTCTCTTAACTTGTTTCTGTTCGCGAACCAGGTCGTCACGGGAATTTTCCTGATGATATATTACGTGAACTCGCCAGACCACGCTTACGACGCCGTCAAATGGATACAGTACAAGGCAGATTTCGGCTATCTCGTACGCGGCCTGCATTACTGGGGCGCAAGCGCAATGGTGGTCTCCGTCCTGCTCCATATCATACGCGTCTTCATCTACGGAGCCTACAAAAAACCGCGCGAGATCATGTGGGTAAGCGGGACATTCCTGATGCTTCTCGTTTTCGGTTTTGCCTTCACGGGTTACCTACTGCCCTGGGACCAGAAGTCCTACTGGGCTACGGTCGTCGGGACCAGCATCCCCGGCACGATGCCCGGCGGGGACTTCCTCGTGCGCCTCGCCCGCGGCGGGACCAGCGTCAGCAACCTTACCCTCACCCGCTTTTTCTCAGTTCACGTGGAGATACTCCCCTGGCTCCTGGCGGCGCTGGCCGGAATACACCTGACAGTGCTCCAGATAGTAGACCACACTCCGCCATGGAACCCGGAAAAGGCGAAGGTCGAGGCGCCTTTTTATCCCGACCAGGCTTTCAAGGACATGGTGCTGTTCCTTCTGGTATTCGTGGCGCTGATTGCGCTTGCCAACCTCTCGCCCGCGCCGCTCGGTTCGGTCGCGGACCCAACGGTCAAGACATACGTGCCGCGCCCGGAATGGTATTTCTTCTTCCTGTACCAGCTCCTGAAATACTTTCAGGGACACTACGAGTTCGTCGGGACCGTCATCCTGCCGAACTTGTTCATAGTCGTGATGCTGCTCCTGCCCTTTTACGACAGGAATCCGGCGCTCGCCCCGAAAAAACGCCCTATCGCCATGGCCTGCATCGGAGCACTAATTATTGGTTACATCGCCCTAACCACCATGGCCGCCGTGAGCGGATCGCCAGGCGGCGGACCGTCTACGGTATCAATATCAAAAGGAAAACTCCTTTTCGCACAGCTCCACTGCGATTCGTGCCACAGCATCAACGGAGTCGGCGGACAGGTCGGGCCGCCGCTCGACAAGGAGGCCGACAAACGGACGCGGGAGTGGCTGATAGCGCATTTCAAGGACCCGCAGAAGATGTCTCCCGGGAGCATAATGCCTAAGTTCAACTATCTTACGAAGGGGCAGATGGATGAACTGACTGACTATATGCAGAGCCTGAAATAAGGCTCCGGAAACCGCATCGGGGGCGGCCTTCTGAACAAAAAACATAGCCCCTGGAGCCTGAAAAATGACAGCGCTGTGCCGATACTGTCATTTAATGTTTGACTTGGAAGCGCCGGTATAATATAATCTTTCAATTACGGCGCGGGGTGGAGCAGTCCGGTAGCTCGTCGGGCTCATAACCCGAAGGTCGCAGGTTCAAATCCTGCCCCCGCTACCAATAAAATCAAGGACTTGCAGAGAAATCGGCAAGTCCTTTTTCATTAGGTGTACCCTAAACTGTACCCTAAAATGGCTTGCCGCTCACCAGAAGGAGAGAGAAAAATGGCAAGCCTGAGAAAAAGAGGGAATGTTTATTACGCGCAGTATTATGTCGGCAAAAGACAGAAGCGAGTGAGCCTTGAAACCTCATCCCGGCAAATAGCGAAAGAGAAGATCCGCCAGATCGAATCAGCCCTCGTTCGGGAAGTTGACATCCCCCTACCCACCAAGACGCCCGTTGGCGACGTTGTAGAGGCATACATCCAACACATGAAGACCGTCAAAACTGCCCGGAGCGTGATCAGGGACATGTCATATCTCCGGGAAGTCTTCGGCCAGGTATGCCCGTCTCTGAAAATAAAAAACGAGAAGAACAGCAAAAAGGCCAGAAAGAATTATGACCGTAATAGCCTTAAGATCAGCTTAATCGAACAAATAACTACGGCAGACTTATCCTCTTTTATTTCAGTCAGAGTTAGGGTGACCGGCATAGCTCCCAAGACGGCGAATCGTTTCAGAGAGATTTTAACCCGCCTTTTCAATTGGGCTATGACTCAGCGCGGAATTAAAATGCCTGGAGATATAAATCCGGCTTCAAAAGTGGAACGGTACAAAGAGAAAGCGCCGGATATACGCTTTCTCACTGTCAAACAGATACAAGAACAGCTTGACGCCTTGGAGGATCGGCCTCAGCTTCAAGCGATGGTTGCCATGTACATATTTGCGGGACTGAGACGAGAAGAAGCCTTATGGCTAACCTTGGAAGACGTTGACCTCAAGGCTGGAATGCTTAGAATCCACGCAAAGACCATCAACGGGAGATTTTGGCAGCCTAAGACTAAGGTAAACCGCGTGGTGCCAATAAGCACGACCTTGAGGACATACCTCGAAAAATATGTTCCAGTCCCAACTCCTGAAAATTGGTATTTCACCAGCCCTCACGGGAAGAAATGGGATGTGGATAAGCTCTCACAGGCTCTTGCAAAAGCGAATAAAGGCGCAACGCTTGAATGGTCTTGTCTGGACTACCGGCATACATTTGGCAGCCAGCTTGCCATGAAAGGCGAAAGCCTTTACAAGATAGCCACGCTTATGGGAAATTCGCCGGAGATATGCAGAAGGCATTATGCGGCACTGATACCAGAAGAGCTGGTCTGGAAAAACTGGACAGTTGCATAAGTGATAAAGCTGCTCTAAACTGATGCGTTCAGCACTCAGAAAGGAGCGATAAGATGTCGAAGAGACATAGGAGGAACCACGCGGCGGGGTTCAAGGCGAGGGTGGCGCTGGAGGCAATCAAGGGCGAGCGGACGCTGGCGGAGCTGGCCGAGCGTTTTCAGGTGCATCCGAACCAGATTACGGAGTGGAAGAAGCAGCTTTTGGAGCGTGCGGAGGAGGTGTTTGCAAAGGAGAGGAAGCCCGACTCCGAGCCTGAGGTCAAGGAGCTTCACGCGAAGATAGGTCAGCTTTCGATGGAGAACGATTTTTTATCAAAAGCGCTCGGGCGCGTGGGCGATCCGAGCGCAAAGAGATGATAGACCGGAAGCATCCGCTGCCGTTGATGCGTCAGAGCAATATCCTTGAGCTTTCGCGGTCGAGCCTGTACTATGAGGCCGCAGCCGTCAGGCCCCGCGATTTGGAGATGATGCGGATAATCGACGAGCTTCACATGAAGCACCCGCACATGGGCAGCAGGAGCATGCGGGACCAACTCCGGGCCCGGGGCTATCCCAAGGTAGGCCGCGGGCATGTGAGCACCTTGATGAAGAGGATGGACATCGAGGCCCTGTACAAGAAGCCCCGGC
>DAHWTK010000112.1 GCA_027328825.1 Nitrospirota bacterium | reverse complement strand
GAGGGGATAGGCGCATTCGGAGGCCGGTCATTTCGATGGTCTGTGTTCACTTGCATCCCCTCCCTTGAGGGGAGGGGATAGGCGCATTCGGAGGCCGGTCATTTCGGTTGTCTGTGTTCACTTGCATCCCCTCCCTTGAGGGGAGGGGATAGGCGCATTCGGAGGCCGGTCATTTCGGTTGTCTGTGTTCACTTGCATCCCCTCCCTTGAGGGGAGGGGGTAGGCGTATTCGGAGGCCAGTCATTTCGGTGGTCTGTGTTCACTTGCATCCCCTCCCTTAAGGGGAGGGGATAGAGGGGAGGGTGATATAATGAGTTTATGAAAGTAAATTTCTCCCACCCCACCCTTAGCGCCATATTGCCATTACCCTGCCTGCGCGGCGCATATCTCGTCGGCGGTGCGGTGCGGGATATTGCCAGTGGCAAGAAGCCGGTCGACCGGCAGCGCGAAATCTCCGACATAGACCTGGCAGTTCCGGGCAGTGCAGAAGCGGTGTGCAGAGAGGTCGCGGAAGCCCTCGGCGGCACCGCATTTGTCCTCGACCGTGATAGAGACGTCTGGCGCGTTTCGCTTCCCGAAGACGGGCACGTGGACATTGTCACCCTCTCCCCAGGACCCTATAAGCCCTTACCCCCCCGCCCCCCTCTCCCGCCTGCGGGCGAGGGGGGAGATAATTTAAACCTATCCCCTCGGCGGGAAAGGGCATGGGGAGGAGAGGCAATTCTTGCCGACCTCTCCGCCCGCGATTTCACAATAGACGCAATGGCGCTCTCTCTTGATGACCTGAGGCGGCGAAAAAAAAGCCGGTCGAGTTTCGATATCGTAGACCCATTCGGGGGGCTGAAAGATATGCAAAGGAGGCTGGTCAGGGCGCTGTCAAAAAAAGCCTTGTCCGACGACCCTTTACGCATGTTGAGGGCCTTCAGACTGGCAAATCAGCTCGGCTTTAAAATAGAAGAAAATACACTTCGATATATCAGGGAACTCACTGTTTTTATTGATAAAACATCCCAGGAACGCATCCGGGACGAGATATATGTCATGCTTGAAACGCCGGATTCATGGAGGGCATTCCGCGCCATGGCCGACGCCGGAATACTGGAAAATATCCTGCCGGAAACAAAAAAAATGCGCGCCCTTCCCCAGGGCGAGGCGCACAAATACGACCTCCTCGGCCACTCTCTGAAGGCTATGGAATATGCCGAGAGTGTTATGCGGGATGCCAGAAAACACTTCGGAGTCTGGAGTCCTCAGGTTTCATCGTACCTGATGCAGCGCATTGATGGAAATCTGACTGCCATGGGATTAATCAAACTGGCCGCCCTCCTGCACGACTCCGGAAAGCCGCCAACGATGTTCATTGATACCGGCAGAATAAGATTTACAGGGCATGACATAAAGGGCACGGAGATAAACGAAATGGCCGCGGAACGCTTGAAGATGTCTTCCAAAGCGAAGGAACTGCTATCCCTGACGGCGAGACATCACATGAGGCCACTCCATATGTCGAAGCAAAGAATAACCGGTCACGCAATTTACAGATATTGCCGGGACATTGGGCCGCATCTGCCAGCGTCTCTGATTATAGCCCTTGCGGACGCATTTGCGACCAGGGAAAAGCCGGAATCTATTGCCACGGATATTGAAGGAGTGGCGGCTGGGATTGCGGAATATTATTACGGCGAGTTTCTCCGGGAAGAGGAAAGGCCGCTTCTAAGGGGCAGGGATTTGATTGAGGAGCTTAACCTCCCGCCGGGGCCGATGTTCTCAAGGTTCCTGGAGGATATCCGCGAAAAGCGCGCGGAGGGGATAATTAAAACGCGGGACGAGGCGTTGGAATACGTTAAAAATTTGTCGCGAAAATAGAGATTCCAAAACCAATTGTCATGATTCCTGATATAAAACTTAATAGCAACAGCCATTGTTTAATTTCTTCGGGGCTCCTGCCGGGCTTCATGAATAGTGAACCTCCCCGCCCCTTGGGGCGGAGATGTTCACTCATGGCGTCTCCTGTTCTGGAGTTATGTTCTGATTCTCTCCATGAGCGTTCTGGAGAGCTTGTTCTTCTCGAAATAGTCGCGCTCCAGGTCCTCGATGTAGAAGCGGTCGAGGCCCGAATTTTCGAGAAAATCCGTTCGGAGCTTGCTGTTGCTGCCGGCGATTATCACGGGCAGGAGGTTGTGGAGATAGAACGCCTCCTTGCGGATGTTTATGACGGCGTCCCGGAAAATCTTCTCGCCCGCGTCCGAGGTTATAATCTTTGCGTCGAGCATTTCTTTCCATACCTCGGAGATGAACTGGTCCTGGGAGTTTTTGTCGGAGAGGTCGCTGTAAAAGCTTTTTATCTTGTCCTTCATGAAAAGATGTATTGCGGCATAGGTTTTTTCTTCTTCGATTATAAGATTCAGCTCTTCGACGACGTCCTTGACGGACAGGTCTCCTTTTTCTATCGAGGCAAGGCCGAGATAGAGGGCATTCGCTTTTTTGCGCCCATAGGCCGTCAGATACCGGTTCTTTTGTATGTCCTCGAAGAAAAGCTCCTGGAAAAGTCCTCCCTTTACCTCGTCGAACGCCCGTTTGTTACCCATTAGGCTGCGGATATTCTCTTCCGTTACCTGCGTTTCCTCCATGAATGAAATCTTGCTTATCATCGCGTATGTAGTGTCGTACCGGTCGAAATAGGTGACGATGCGGCCAAAATTCTCAAGGAGACCCATATCGTCCGAGCCGACGGAACGCTCGTCCGCAAGGCGGCATGTTTCGAGGAGGAGTTCTTCGAAGGAATTGTCCCGGTTTAAAATAGCCTGGCGCTTGGCGCGAAGCAGTTTGACCAAATCTTCCGAATCGACAAATTTACCCGCGTGTTCTTTCAGGAACAGTCCCTCGAAGATCGCGCGGCATTCGCGTATATACTCCGGTTCGTTCACCTCTTTTATCTTCTTGCCCTTCAGCAGGAGCTCGTCCAGCGTGTCGAACAGGTTTGGCGGGATGCGGTTTCTGAGAGAGAGAGTCCGAAGCCTTGCGAGTTTTGCCATGTCGGTCGCATCTATCTCGATTTTATGCGCGCAGCTTACCAACACCGACTTGTATTCGTCCACTATGCGCTTGTTCTCGTGGTGCTTGTACATCGAATCGATTCTTATGCGTTCCTGCTGGTATCGGTCCAATTCGTATAGCGAGGCCATGCCGGCAAGCTTTGCCGCACCGTCTTCGTCTATGGCCCTGTTCTTCTGGTACAGTTCCCGGAAGAGCCTCTGAAAATCCTGGTGGTGGAGATGCACAAGCCTTATTAGGAAAATTATGCTCCTGTCCTCGTTCAGTTCCATGAAGAGTTCCCGGACAAGCGCGGCGTCGTCTCCTTCGCCCACCCTTGATGTATGCTTCAGGTATTTCCCGACCTTGCGCAGTATCTCTTCCTGGCGATATTTAGAAGATGTTTTTTTATCGGACTGTACGAAGAAGTAGTAGTTGGCGATGGCGTTGCCGCCCATGAACACGCGGTCGAAGCTTTCCTCGCCGTAGTTCATGTCCGTAAAGGCAATCCTGCCTTCAGGAGAGTAGACCGCGCCGTACATTACCAGGCGGTTTAAAACGTCCCGTTTAATGAGGTCTTTGACCGGCAGGTCGATGCCGAACATGTATTCGCAGAAGCTCCCGCCGCAGGTATGGTATGATATGCCCTCCGGTGAGATGGAAAATTCATTGCCTGAATAAAAAAAACGGATAAAAGTGCCGTCTTTTGTCTCCCCGGTCTCGTGGAAATACCTATTCACCACGTCCGGTCCGGCGACGGTCGCGTAATACTCGATACGGTCGTTTATCCTGCCGTGGAGTCTTATGTCCTGTATCATCCAACGGGATTATAACATGCAAACCGGGCGGTTATCAAAGTAAAAAGTGGGGGAGTGATTTATTGCGCCGCTACAGTCAATTCTGTTATAATCATTGTCAAAAAGGAGGCTTTTTTTATGATAATAGGGGTTGTAAAGGAGATAAAAGACAAGGAATTCCGCGTCGGCATGGTTCCGTCAGGCATACGGGAGATGACCCTTATGGGGCACAGGGTGATTGTTCAGCGCGGTGCGGGGGAGGGGAGCGGCATTGCGGACGCGGAATACGAGCGGGCCGGTGCGGCGCTTGCAGGCTCGTCCAAGGCTGTTTATGCCAAGGCAGAGCTTGTCGTGAAGGTGAAGGAGCCTCTGCCGCGAGAATACCCGTTGCTCCGTGAAGGGCAGATAATCTTTACCTTCCTGCACCTTGCCGCGGACAGAGGCCTTACTGAGGCTCTTCTGAAAAGAGGCATCGTAGGCATAGCGTACGAGACAATTCAAAGGCAGGACGGCTCTCTGCCGCTCCTCATGCCGATGAGCCAGGTCGCGGGGAGGCTTTCCATCCAGTTCGGCGCGACATATTTACAGGAAAATAACGGCGG
>DAHWTK010000111.1 GCA_027328825.1 Nitrospirota bacterium | reverse complement strand
GTCGGAGCTTCTGGAACGAAGGCCGGACATCGCGGCTGCCGAAAGGCGAGTCGCCGCCGCAAACGCCCAGATAGGCGTCGCAGAGGCGGCGTATTATCCGAGCATCACACTCAGCGCGTCGGGCGGATTCCAGAGTTCAAGCCTCTCGAAGTGGCTCACTTGGCCCTCCCGCTTCTGGTCTTTCGGGCCGTCCCTCGGCTGGACGATATTCGACGGGGGCTTGAGACATGCGCAGACGAAGGAGGCCAGGGCCGCATATGACGCGAGCGTCGCGGCATACCGGGAGACTACGCTTGTCGCCTTTCAGGAGGTGGAGGACAACCTCGCCGCCCTGGGGATACTGGGGCAGGAGGCCGACACCGAGGACGCGGCGGTAAAGGCCGCAAAGAAATCCACGGAGATTGCCACGAACCAGTATAAGGCGGGAGTCGCCGCCTACCTGAACGTCATAACCGCCGAGAGCGCCGAACTCGGTAACGAGAAAACCGCGATAAACATACAGGGCCAGCGCCTGAACGCGAGCGTGCTACTGATAAAGGCGCTGGGCGGCGGATGGAACGCCTCAAACCTTCCGAAGGGAAAGGAACTTACCTCGTCCGGGAAGTAGCGCTGGAACCCATTGACTCTTAAAGATACTGGCCCCCCGTTCAAAAGCGTCCGGGGGTTTTGTCATAACGCCCCCTCTGTCCCCCTCTTATCTTAAGAGGGGGATAAAGGTAAACCGAACGTCCACCCGCACGTCATTCCGCTTTTCATAACGCCCCCTCTGTCCCCCTCTTATCTTAAGAGGGGGATGAAGGTAAACCGAACTGTCCACCCGCACGTCATTCTGAGCCCGTTCGGCTCCGCGGAGAATCTGCCTCCACTCTCGTCATTCCAACGAAGGCGGGAATCCAGGAATTTTGCCTGTCATTCTGCTTTGTCATAACGCCCCCTGTGTCCCCCTCTTATCTTAAGAGGGGGATAAAGGTAACCGAAATTGTCCAACCACCTGTCATTCTGAGCAACGCGAAGAATCTGCTTTCTGCTTTTGTAGCTGCCCGATTCATCGGGCGACTTTAAACCGCCCCATAAATGGGGCAGCTACAAAACCGGGACACGGATAAACCCTGGATTCCCGACTAAGTCATTCGGGAATGACGAGCGGGGGAATGCGCCCGACAGCAGGATGCAATTAACTCATATAATGCGGCAACCGTAAATAGCAAATCTCATCGGTCGGGAAAATTCACTATCCAGAGCAGTTTCGGATTTTCTCTTTAACATGCTGATTATTGAAATAAAAACTGTGGAAGTACGCGTTTTTTCGGCGGTATCGGAAATGGCGCGGAAAACGCCAAAAACAGGCCATTTTGCGCAAAAACCGGGGCGCGGGGAAAGGGCGTTTTTTTACGCGGAAAAAAGGCAAATCCCATTATTTATCAGGGACTTGCCTTCCAAATAAACCAACCTCTATATATCGATTACATTTCATAAACCATTGAAAAACAAGATAATTATCCCGCCGCAAGACCGGATTCCGGCTATTTAGCAGGGATTTCAGTCGCCAGGTCCTTCTTCGCCCTCTCGGCGTAGCGGTTGTTCGGGTGCCCCTGGTAGAGCACCGAGAGGGTGTCCTTGGCATCGCCGTATTTCTTCAGCCGGATGTATGAATCCGCAAGATAATAAAGGACTTTTGACTCGTCCTGGCTGCCCGGATACCTTGATATTATCCCCTTGAAGCGTCTGGCCGCCGCCTTGTAGTCGTCTTTTTCGTAGTAAAACCAGCCGATTACAAATTCATGCCGGGCCATGAAGGCCCTGGAAAGCCTGAGCTTCTCCTTTGCCTCGTCCTCGTATGGATTGCCGGGGAACTCCTTGAGAAGCTTGGAGAAATCCTTTATGGAGTTCTCGGCGAAGGACGGGTCCCTGTCGGGTAGATCTATCTGCCTGAAGTTGCACATCCCGACCTGGTAGAGCACGTAGGGCGCGGCCTTGTTCTTCGGATGAAGCGACAAAAACCGCTTGTATTCCACCTCCGCCTCGGCGTATCTGCCCTGTTCGTAATAGGAATCTCCCAGGCGCACCTCGACCAGCGCGTCGTAGAATCTCTCCGGGTCGTGCGCGCGTATCTCGTTGTATTTCTTGCGTGCCTGCTTGTAGTCGCCCTTGGCGAGGAGGGTCTCGCCTTCCTTGAATATCTCGTCGGCATTGCTTGTGGGCGCATTGGCTCCGGCGGGCGGCCCGCCCCAGTTCAAGACGGTGCAGGCAGGCAGGGCCGCCAGCAGGGCCGCAAACGCAAAAGCCGCGTAACGACTGGTTTTCATTTACTTTTCCTTTATCGTCACCGATAGCATCTTGTCGCCTATCTGTATCTTCCTTACCACGTCCATGCCGCTTGTAACCTGCCCGAACACGGTATACTGGCCGTCGAGGAAGTGTTGCGGGCCCAGGCAGATATAGAACTGGCTCCCGCTCGAGCGCCTATTGGGATTTACCTGGTCTCCAAGCCTTGCCGCCGCTACGGCGCCGTCCACGTGCGGGGCCTTTATCTCCGCGGGCAGGGTATAGTCCGGGCCGCCGGGTCCGGGCTTGATGTAATCCGGAATCTTGCCGCCGTAGGCCTTTTCCATCGCGGCCTTGTCCGGGCCGCCGGTGCCGTTGCCGGCCGGGTCTCCGCCCTGGACGACAAAACCCGGCACTACCCTGTGGAACGTAAGGCCGTCATAAAAGCCCGACTCGGCGAGCTTGATGAAGTTCTCCACGTGCTTCGGAGCGTCTTCCTTCAGGAGCTTTATAGTAATGTCGCCCTTCGCGGTCTTTATCACCGCAACCGGGTCTTGAGCCTGCGCCGAACCGCCTGTAACCGCCATCATAGCCAATGCAAGCACCGCCTTTCCTATTATGCCCATCGCAATACCTCCCCAATTGACCGGTCTACGCCACGGACTTCTTTATCGTTTCCCAGAGCCTGTCCTTCCCCTCGCCCGTAACGGACGAAAACTGTATTATGCTTTCCGCCGGGACTCCAAGCCCGCCGGAGATTGCATTAATATATCCCTTTCTCGATCCCTTTGCAATCTTGTCCGCCTTCGTGGCCACAAACGCCGTAGGGAGAGAGTTTCCCATAAGCCAACGGTTCATTACCATGTCGTTTCTGCCGGGCCTGTGCCGGATGTCGAGAAGAAAAATTATCAAACCAAGCCGGGGAGAATTAAGCAGGTAATTCTCTATCATCTCCCCCCAGGACTCCTGGACTTTCCCCGGCACCCGGGCGAAGCCGAAACCGGGCAGGTCTACGAAATAGAACGAGCCGTTCACGAGGAAGAAGTTTATCTCCCGCGTCTTGCCCGGCGTGGAAGACGTCCGGACTAGGCCCTTCCTGTTCACGAGGCTGTTGATGAGCGAGGACTTCCCGACGTTCGAGCGTCCGGCGAAGGCTACCTGCGGAAACCCGTCCCTCGGCCATCCCCGCTCGTCCACCGCAGCCTTTGCAAACTCGGCGGAAATTATTTTCACATTCCGCACATGCCGGAGCCGCACATGCCCGACGAGCAACCGCCGCCGCCCGGCATCTTGGGCATGTCGAAGGAGGACGGCATTGCCTTGCTGGAATCCGGCGAATATGTCGCCGAGAGGAGCTTCGTCACCTCAGTCCCCTTGCACTCCGGGCATGAAACGCCTTCCGTGCCCGCGCCCATGCTCCGCATCATCGAGAACACCTTGCCGCATCCGTTGCACTTGTACTCATATACCGGCATTGCCTATACCTCCATCCTGCCTAATCGCAGCCGCCTGATTTATCGGGCGCTAAGGCGCCCCGTGAATTGGCAGCTACATTTCATTGATAATATCCTTTACCTTCGCCAGCGCACGGGCCCTGTGGCTGACCCTGTTTTTATCGATGGGCCCCATCTCCGCAAATGTCGCCTTCTTCGGCGAATAATAAAAAAGCGGGTCGTAACCGAATCCCCTCGGGCCGCGCATCTCACGCGTAATGCGCCCGCGAACGACTCCTTTCACCGTCTTCTCTTTTATCTCCGACCCCGGCGGCCCCGCGAGCGCCATAACGCAAACGAACTCCGCGCCCCTTCTCTCGTCCGGCACGTCTTTCATCATCCGCAGGAGCTTTCTGTTGTTCTTCAGGTCGTCCGCTCCCGGCCCGGAAAACCTCGCCGAATACACCCCCGGCGCGCCGTCAAGGGCGTCCACGGAAAGCCCGGAGTCGTCCGCAAGTGCCGTCTTACCGGTATACTCCGCCACCGCCCGCGCCTTCTTGAGCGCGTTCTCCCGGAACGTCTTCCCGTCCTCTATAACCTCCGGGCAGCCTGGGAAATCGTCAAGCGAGAGCACCCGGATTCGCGCCCCCTTGAGTATAGCCTGGATTTCCCGAAGCTTACCGTTGTTCCTTGTCGCAATTACCAGATCCATTTATATTACACCCTCACAACCCACGGGGAAACCACGTCCCCCAGGGCATCCTTCTGCATGGCGACAAGCTCGTCTATGCC
>DAHWTK010000110.1 GCA_027328825.1 Nitrospirota bacterium | reverse complement strand
CGAGCCGGTATGACGCGGGCTTGAGGAAATGCACGGAAAACGTAAGGTCTTTTATATTCGGATCATGCAGGTCGCGGTTGCTGTCGAGCCTGATGAAGAAGTTCTTCAAATCGAAGCCGTAGTAGATGTGTGCGACTATGCTCTCGGCCCTGTGCATAGTCCCGCCGGCCTGGCCTACGTCATAATATCCGGCGGAGAGCCATTCGTAATAGCCTGTGACCTCGCCGTCCAGCGTGGGGGAGATAAACGCCGTAAGCTCGGCTGTAGGCCGGCTCTTTCTGTCCTCCCTGATTATCGGTATGAAGAGATAATCCGGCGGCGTCTTGCCGAGTATTTCGTAGACGTTTATCAGGTGTTTCCTGAAAAGCTCGTCGAATTCGCGGTCGTTCTCGGAGGAGTGGTCGTCGCCGTACCACCAGCACCAGTCGCTCCCCTCGGCAATGTAAATCTCTTCCCATGCGAGCCGGATTTTCGCCGGGTCCGCTTCCCCCCGCTCGAATTCAAGCAGGTCCTGCCTTGTGCGGGAGAGCGCGTCCCAAGCCGCGTTGTCTTCCTCATGGCCTATCCAGATATTGAAATTGTGCCCTATCCACGAGCCGGGGAAGAGCTTCGGAAGCCTCTGGATACTCTCTCCCTTCGCCAGATATTCGCCGATGGTAGTGCAGTCGAACTGCTCCTCGCGCGAGAGCCTGTCGTAGAGAGAATACAGGAAATCCCGCCCGTCGTTCCGGTAGTGCTCCCAGGCGTTCTCGCCATCAAGCAGTATCGTCGCGGCGCCGCTCTGGCCGCGGGCCTTCAAGTCGTTTCTTATCCGGTTCAGACGATTTATAAAATCGTCCACGGCGTTCTTCGGGTCCCACTTGGAATATACGAAGCCGATAAGGTCTGACAGCGTATGATCCCGGAACAGCATATTTACGCCTCGTCCTTCGCTCTCCGCCCTGTATCCGCGATAGAGAATCTCCGGCTTTTTCGATACTCCAGAGAAATCCCTGTCGAGCGAAATATCAAGCGACTTTGCGAGGATCTCCTCGTCCGTAGCTATCCACTCCACCCCCTCGTCGGCAAGGATAGAGATTATCTGTTCGCTTACGGAACCTTCGGACGGCCACATGCCTTTGGGCTTCCTGCCGAATACTTCCGCGAAACGGGAGAGCGCCCGGCTGACCTGCGTCTTTGCGTCCTCCGGGTGCTGGAACCGCGTCGGCAGATTAATACCCTGGTTGGACACCCTGGCTATGTCGGTATCGCAGAGAAGGGGCAGTATGGGGTGATAATAAGGCGTCGCTGAAAGCTCTATCCTGCCCCCGTCCCAGAGTTCCCTGTATTCAGGGATGATGAGGCGCATGACCTGCTTCTGCTTGTTTATTACACCCAGCTTTTCGTCCTCAGTGAAATCATGGCCCTTTGCTATAAGTTCTTTGAGGAACGGGTCGGTGTCTTTGAATAGAGGGTCGAACCAGGCGAGGTTAAACCAGACTTGGAGGTCGAGAAAGTCCTGATCGGAAAAATACCTTGCCATCCTGTCAAGCTCAAGGTCCGAGACATCCCGCCCGCGCTTTAAGAGAAGCTCCCAGTAGCGCCCGTATGGCTTTATCATGTTGTCCCAGTTGGCGAGGAAGAAATTCCGGAGGACGAATATCTTTTCGTCTTTGTCGAGCGAGGACGCGGGCTTTAGTGAGTGGTCGAGATAAATCCCCTCGGCATCGTTCTCGCAGAGGTCGATTATCTGATCTATCAATGACGGGACGAGATTGAAGTTCTGGCGCACTCGGGGGAACTCCCGGAGGATGTGCGCCATGTCGTAGTAGTCCTTGATGCCGTGGAGTCTGACCCAGGGCATGGCGTACCGGCCCGTTACAAGGTCTTTGTAATAGGGCTGGTGCATGTGCCAGAGAAAAATGACAGACAGTCTGTCGTCCATCATTCGTCCTCGTACTGGTATACTGTCTCCCCGTCTTTTACAAGCCCCTGCTCGCGGGCGAGTTTTTCTATGCAGAGAGGATCCGTGCGAAGGGACACGACCTGCGACTTGAGCGCCTGGTTGGAGGCTTTAAGCGTCGCTATTTCCGAATTCAGGGCGTCCCTCTGACGGCAGAGTTTTACATAGCGTATGAAACCCATCTGCCCCAGGAAGAAACTTAAAAATGCGTAGAAGAGCACGCAGGCGATTGCAACCAGGGCAATCTGCCTCCGGCGCTTCGCCGCCGCCTCCCGCTCCTGTCTGTTCAGGTTCCTTTTTTTCATTTCCTTATGCTGTATAAGGCGTCCATCCCCGGAAACCTCGCGTCATCGCCCAGCTCTTCCTCGATGCGGATAAGCTGGTTATATTTTGCGATGCGGTCTGTCCTGGAGAGAGAGCCGGTCTTTATCTGCCCTGCGTTTACTGCCACGGCAAGGTCTGCCAGCGTGGTGTCCTCCGTCTCTCCGGAGCGGTGCGAAACGACGTTCGTATATCCCGCCCTCTTCGCCATCTCTATCGTGTCCAGCGTTTCCGTAAGAGTGCCTATCTGGTTCAGTTTTATAAGTATAGCATTCGCAATCCCGCCATCGATGCCTTTTTTAAGTATCTTCGGGTTCGTGACGAATACGTCGTCGCCGACAATCTGAACCTTTCTGCCGAGCGCGGACGTAAGATTCTTCCAGCCGTCCCAGTCCCCTTCGGCCAAGCCATCCTCGATGGATATTATAGGATATTTTTTTACCCACGTCTCGTAAAATTTTATCATCTGGTCGGATGATTTTTTGGAATTATCCGACTTCCTGAAGACGTATGCGCCCTTCTCGTAGAACTCGCTCGCGGCGGCGTCTATGGCGAGCATTACGTCCTTGCCTGGCTTATAACCCGCCTTCTCTATCCCGGCTATTACCATCTCGACGGCCTCTTCGTTCGACTTTACGTTCGGCGCGAAACCGCCCTCGTCGCCGACGGCGGTATTGTACCCCTTCGCCTTCAGGACGCCTTTAAGCGCGTGGAAGACCTCGGCGCCCATGCGCACGGCATCGGCTATGCTCTTAGCCCCGACAGGCATTATCATGAATTCCTGGATGTCCACATTATTGTCCGCATGTGCGCCGCCGTTAAGTATGTTCATCATCGGCACGGGCATCTCCCTGGCGTTCACCCCACCGATGTAGCGGTAAAGAGGCATCTCCGCCTCTTCCGCCGAGGCCTTGGCGACGGCGAGCGAGACTCCGAGTATGGCGTTAGCCCCGAGCCGCCCCTTGTTTTCCGTCCCGTCCATATCAATCATCATCCTGTCGATAAATGTCTGCTCGGAGGACTCGAAACCCATAAGTTCGGGGCCTATCTCTTCGTTGACGTTATCGACGGCCTTCAGGACACCCTTCCCGCCGTAGCGTTTTTTGTCGCCGTCACGCAGTTCCAGCGCCTCGCGCTTGCCCGTGGACGCGCCCGACGGGACACATGCGCGTCCCATCGCTCCGGTCTCGAGGATTACCTCCACCTCTACTGTCGGATTACCCCGCGAATCAAGAATCTCCCTTGCGAAAACGTCCGCTATCTCGCCCATTATTTTCTCCTATCTGGTTATAAACTTTTCGCCCTCTTTAGACAGCGCTTCAAGGTCGTCAGCGCAGTTAGCCTCCACATATAGCCGCACCACCGGCTCGGTGCCGGATAGCCGCATAAGGAGCCAGGAGCCGTCGTCCAGGACAAACTTGTGCCCGTCTATGGTAACGTTTTTGACTACCTTGTGCCCGGCGAAGCTCTCAGGCGAGAGCGCAAGCTTCTCCTTGAGTTTCTCCTTCAGCGCGTCTGTGAGGTTTATATTAACCCGCCTCGTCAGCACCTTGCCGGTCTTCTCGAAGAGTCTGTCAAGCTGCTTCCTTAGCGACATCCCCTCCCTGCATACCATTTCGAGCGCCAGCAGGCACGCGAGTATCCCGTCCTTCTCCGGCACATGGCCCTTGATGGACATCCCGGCGCTCTCCTCACCGCCTATTGCAATCTTTCCCTCGGAGATCAGTTCGCCTATGAACTTGAAGCCGACTGGCGTTTCATAGACTTGGCGCCCGTGGAGCTTCGCAACGCGGTCGATTAAGTGCGTTGTGGCGACGCTTCTCGCCGCCCCGCCCTGCCAGCCGCGCACGCGGCAAAGGTAATCGAAGGCAAGCGAGATAAGCTCGTTCGGCGTAATGAACTCCCCCTCCTCGTCCACGATGCCGAAACGGTCAGCGTCTCCGTCCGTAGCGAGACCGAGCTTGTAATCTCCGTCCACGACAATCCGGGTAAGCTCCTCCAGGTATTCCTCGGCAGGTTCCGGACGGTGCCCGCCGAAGTACGGATCACGCCGATCGTGGAGCACGGTAACGTCCAATCCCGCGCCCTTGAGCAGTTTGTCCAGGTAGCCCCGCGACGTGCCGTATATCGGGTCTACGGCTATCCTCGGCATCTTCTGCTGTATTATGGCAAAATCGATTATCTTCCTCAGTTGTTCCATGTATGGTTTCAGGATTGAAATTTCCTCGTCGAGGCCGCTATTTTTCGCCTCATCGAAAGAAATCTCCTTAACCGTGGGCACTGCCATGAGGGCGTTCGCCCGGTCTTCTATCTCTTTCGTAGTTTCGGGAAGCGCCGGGCCGCCCCAGTCCGGCGAGAACTTAATGCCGCTATATTCAGGGGGGTTATGGGACGCCGTGATATTTATGCCGCCGGATGTCTTTCGCCTTAGTATCTCGAAGGATACGGCGGGGGTGGGGCAGTCGCGGTCT
>DAHWTK010000010.1:13580-26417 GCA_027328825.1 Nitrospirota bacterium | reverse complement strand
TTGTGACGGATGACGTCCACGCCCGCTCTTTCTCCCCACTGGACAAGTTGTTCCGACGCAGCCGCGCGGAAGGTGTCGGCGGCGGCAAGAATTACTTTCTTGCCTTCGGCTGAGAATTTCGCCGAGAGCTTGCCGATGGTGGTCGTCTTACCGGTGCCGTTGACCCCGACGAAGAGATAAACGGAAAGGGTCTCGCCGCCCCGGAACGTCCCGGTGTCGCCCAGCAGGATAGCGCGTATCTGGCTCTTTATCTCCTTTTTCAGGAGAGATGCGTCCGTGAGCTCCTGCCTCCTGACCTTTTCCTGCACTTCCCTTATTATCGCGCCGGAAGTCTCCACGCCCAGGTCCGCCAGCACCATCAGCTCTTCGAGCTCGTCCAGGAGCGCCGCGTCTATCTTCTTCTTGCCGTAAACGGCGTTCTCTATCCCGGCGACAAAGCTGTCGCGCGTCTTCGTAAGGCCGGACTTAAGCTTATCGAAAAATCCCAAAATTACCCTCCCTTACCTGCATATCTTGCCGACGCCGTCCAGGAGCAGATGCCTGTTGTTCGAGCCGTGCGGGTCGTGACACCGGCACGAAGGGCGGCTTATCATCTGCTTTTCGTCGTGGCACATGGTGCATAGCTGCGGGGGCTCTGCCGTCAGGACGAACTTGTGCCCGCCGCCGCCCGCCGCTTTGTGGCAATCTCCGCATTCCTCCACCGCAACCGGGCCGTGAACGTATTTCTTGTCGAGCATCCCGGCGTGACACTTCCCGGTTATGCATTGTCCTGTGTCGTCGGCAAAGGCGGCGCTGAAAACAAAAAGACAAACGGCAATGATCACGATAACACTCATCAGCGCTCGCATATAATCTCCTCACACAAACAGCAGAAATATGAAAAGCGTTACAAGTCCTCCAAGAATCGCGCCCAGGATGACTTCCTTGGGCTTGTGTATGCCGAGCGCGATGCGGCTGTGGGAAACCATCGCCGCCAGCATCAGCACGAGGCCGGAGACCAGGGCGTTCGCCGTCAGGAAAAGCGTTATGACGAATATCGACGATGCCGCCGCCGCATGGCCGCTGGGCATCCCGCCCATGAGCGGAGAGCCGCGCCCGATATACGTCTTGGCCATTATTACGGTTATGACCACGACGATGAGCGCCATGAAGGCCACGTTATCGCCGGCAATCTTTGTCTCCGTCACCCCGGCCTTTACAACCTGGGCCACGTGCGGGTAGAGGATGAGAAAGCCTATGATAAGCGCGCCGAACGAAGCTATGAAGACCGCCCCCGCGGCGGTATCCTTGGCCGCCTTTGCCGCCGGATGCACCTCCTCGGAGACGAGGTCAACCATGGCCTCTATCGCCGTGTTTATGACCTCGGCCACCAGGACAATCACCACGGCCAGGGAAAGCGCGATGAAGGATGCCCTGTCGAGGCCGAAAAAAAGCCCCAGCATGATAACGAGCGCGGCGGCCATGAAATGAAGCCGCATGTGCCTTTGCGTCCTGGTCGCGTAAAGCACGCCCTCTATGGCCAGGTTCGCGCTCTGATACCAGCTCTGGGGTTTCAGCTTTGCTTTTTCTTTTCCATTATCGATCTTAAAAGCTCCTTCTGCTTTCTTTCCATTCTCTGTTTCTCTCTCCCGCCCATTTCGTGGTCGTAGCCAAAGATGTGCAGGATACCATGAACGAGAAGGAATAGCAGTTCTTCCTCAAGGGAATGTCCGGCCTCCAGGGCTTGGGCAAGCGCCTTCGGCGCGGAGATGACTATATCTCCAAGGACAAGCGGCGCGCCTTTTATGCGGGCAGGCGCGTCGCCCTCCAGCATGGCAAAAGACAGGACGTCCGTCGTCCTGTCGATGCCGCGCCACTGCCGGTTCAGGCGGCGCATTTTCATGTCGCCTGTGATGAGTATGGAAAGCTCAGCGTCCGCGCATCCCAGGGACGACAGCGCCATCATGGCCGCCTGCCGGAGCATCCCAACCGGCACCTTTACTTTCCTCTGCGAGTTTGCCGTTCTGACCAGAAATTTTCCTCCCTCCGGACGGAATGCCAAGGCCGGGGTAATCCACCCTGTGGTGGTATATCCCGGAGAGGAGCTGGTTGAAGCTCCTCGTTATGGCGGTAAGGTCCTTGAGTGTAAGGTCACACTCCGTGAGCTGTCCGTCCACGAAGAACCGTCCGATTATCTTGTCCACAAGCGCCGAAATCCTGTCAGGCGAAGGCTCTTCCAACACCCTCGACGCCGCCTCCACCGCGTCGGCCAGCATGACGATGGCCGCAATCTTCGTCTGCGGACGCGGGCCGGGATAGCGGTAGTCGTCTTCGCTCACGGAGCCGCCCTCGGCGCTTCTCGCCTTCTCGTAAAAATACGTCATCAGGGCGTTGCCGTGGTGCTGCTGTATTATATCCGAAATCTGCGGCGGGAGCTTGTGTTCCTTCGCCAGCTCGTAGCCGTCTTTTACGTGGGAGGAGATAATAAGGCTGCTCATGGACGGCGTCAGCCTGTCGTGCCGGTTCTCTCCCTTCGCCTGGTTCTCGACAAAGTATTCAGGTTTTTTAATCTTCCCTATGTCGTGGTAATACGACGCCACGCGGGCAAGAAGCGGGTTCTCTCCTACTGATTCCGCCGCCGCCTCTGCCAGGCTCCCGATGATGACGCTGTGATGGTATGTCCCCGGCGCGGCGACCATGAGCTGCTTCAAGAGCGGGCGGTTCAAGTCGCTGTATTCGAGTAGGCTGATGTCCGTCACCATCTTGAAAGTGGACTCAAGGAGCGGCAGTATTCCGGAGATCAGTATCGCCGAAAAGAATCCGCTCGTTATCCCGGCGACAATATCGTACAGGGCCGCATGGGTGAAGAGCACGTGCTGGTAGAGGTCGAGACAAATCACAGATGCAATGTTTGCAAGCGCAACGAAAAGCCCGGCGTTTAAAAGCGCGGAGCGGCGCGTGCAGCGTACAAGAGAGAAACTGGCTATAACGCTCCCGATAAAAGTATAAAAACCGAACATCATCTGATGCCCTATCAGGAGCCCGCCGAATATGCTCATGACTATGGACATCACAATTCCGAGGTGAATGTCGAAGAGGAGCGTGGCGAGCATTGCGGCTGTGGAAATCGGGACGGCATAGAAACCCGCGCGCCTGCCCACGCCGGGGATGTTCGCCGTGAAGGTGGTAAAGACCTCAGCCGACGCCCGGCTTATGGCCACTGCGCCGATTAATATGACGCATACAAGCGCAAGCTTGTGAATGTCCTGGGTAATGGTCCTTTTGTAGCGACGCATGTCCCGGTACAGGACGTATATCGGAAGGGATACGACCATGAGAAGCCCGACGAAGGTCTGGAAACTGTCGAAGGGCGACATTTTGGACAATTCGGAATAATTGACCAGGAGGAACGAGAGGATAAGGACAAGCACACCCCCCATCGCCGCCTTCTTGATTCTCTCGGAGTGAAGGCGCTTTTCCGCCGGGCGGTTCGCTTTCTGGATTGAAAGGGGCCTGGCTTCCTGTTTGTGAAGAGTTACGCCTACCCTTGCGCGCTCCCCCTTAAGGGCGGCCATTTTTCTCCTCGTATCTTTGGTATGCCTTGACTATCTGCTGGACAAGCCTGTGCCGGACAACGTCTTTTTCCGAGAACCTCACGAAACTTATACCATTTACCATATCGAGTATCTTCATCACTTCTATAAGGCCGGAGCCTTTTTCCGCGGGCAGGTCCACCTGGGTTATGTCCCCCGTAATGACCGCTTTAGAGCCGAAACCCATCCTTGTCAGGAACATCTTCATCTGCTCGGAGGTGGTGTTCTGCGCCTCATCGAGAATTATGAAAGAGTCGTTCAGCGTCCGCCCGCGCATGAACGCGAGAGGCGCTACTTCTATCGTCCCGCGCTCCATTAGGCGCGCCGCCTTTTCCGGGTCCATCATATCGTAAAGCGCGTCGTAGAGCGGCCTCAGGTATGGATGCACTTTCTCGTAGAGGTCTCCCGGAAGGAAACCGAGCCTCTCGCCGGCCTCCACCGCCGGACGGGCGAGTATTATCCGGTTTACCTCCTTTTTGGTCAGTGCGGCGACCGCCGCCGCCATAGCAAGATAGGTCTTTCCCGTGCCGGCGGGGCCAATGCCGAAGACGATGTCGTGCGTGCTGATGGCCTCAACATATGCCCGCTGGTTTTCGGTCTTCGGGCTGATGTGTTTTTTGTTGTGGCCGATGAGCACGGTGTCGGCGAAAATATCCCGGATGTCCACGCCGCCGCCCGCCTCCTGGGCGCGCATCGCCAGCTTCACATCCTCCAGCCTTAGCGTATATCCGTTGCCGACCAACCCAGCCAGGTCCTTTATAACCTTTTCGGCGGTCAGGACCGCCGGCTCCTCGCCTTCAATGGAAAGCTTGTTGCCGCGCGCCCGTATGTCCACGCCGGAGGTGTCTTCTATATACCGCAGGTTCTTGTCGAACTCTCCGTAGAGGGCCTTCAAGTCCTCGTCCGGTTCGATTAAAAGTTCACGCTTCGTAACGCTCACCCTCTCCCTATCGGCCCCGCGCCATCGCTTCGAGACGCTCTATCCGCTCCTCGATCGGCGGATGGGTCGAGAAAAGCCGCACAAACCCCCGCGCCGAGAACGGGTTCACTATGAACATGTTGGCCGTGGCCGGGTTCGCGGCCATAGGTATTCGCTCCGTCCCCATTTCCAGCTTACGAAGGGCGCTCGCCAGGTAAAGGGGATTACCGGACAACTGCGCCCCGCCTTCGTCCGCCATATACTCCCTCGAACGCGAGATGGCGAGTTGTATGAGCATCGCGGCTATCGGCGCGAATATCATCATGGCTATGGCGGCAAATGGATTTCCGTCCCTGTCGTCGCGCCCGCCGCCGAAGAAAAGCGCGAAACGGGACAGCATGGTAATCGCCGCCGCAAGGACCGATGCGATAGTGCTGACGAGTATATCCCTGTGGCGCACATGGGAGAGTTCGTGCCCCATGACGCCTTCAAGTTCCTGCCTCGTGAGGAGCCTCAGTATCCCTTCCGTGGCGGCGACGGCGGCATGGTTTGGGTTCCTTCCGGTAGCAAAGGCGTTCGGAGAGTCGTCGGGTATTATGTATACCTTCGGCATAGGCATCCCTGCCTTCTGAACGAGGCCGCGCACCACGGAATATAGCTCCGGCGCTTCCGTTTCCGTAACCGGCTGCGCGTGATACATCATAAGGACGATTTTATCGGAGAACCAGTAGCTGAAGAAATTCATAATCAGTGCAAAAATGAAGAACCCGAACATACCCCTTTCGCCGCCTACGGCCTGTCCGACAAGTATTATAAGAACCGTCAGCGCCGCCATCAGTATTGCAGTGCGAACCCTGTACATTGTAGCGACTACCTCCAGAACGTTAAATGTGTCATCACGATAGACTGTCCATTCTTCGCTTAGACTCGAATGACAGCCTATGTCGCAGAACTACACCTAATTAAACGCTGTTCCTGTTAATATTTTACCAGAAACGCGCCTATTTTCCATTAAAAATCCGTTACTTCTTCAGACGCTCCTCCGCAAGCTTCGCCGCATCGGAATCCGGGAACTGTTTTACTACCTCGGCATACACTTTTTCCGCCTCGCCATGCCGGTTCAGGGCGTCGAGGGTATACCCTTTTTTCACCATCGCGTCCGGCACTTTCATGCTCTGAGGGTAGTTTTTTATGACCTTGTCGAACTCCGGCAGGGCCTCGGAATATTTTTTCATGGAATAGAGCGATTCGCCTATCCAGAACTGGGCGTTACCGGCGTATGCCGCATCGGGGAAGTCCTTCAGGTATTCCCTGAACTCGCCCACCGCGATGTCGTAGTTTCCGTTGGTGTAATCCAGATACGCCTGGTGGTACATCTGGTTGGGGTCCGGAAGCGTCTCTGCGCTGCCCTGCCCTGCGGCGCCGCTTGTCGCGCCCCCGAATACCTGGCCTGCGCCGCCGCTTGTGGCGCCTCCGAATGCCTGGCCTGCCGCGCCGCCCTTGCCCTGCGCCTGGGCCTGCTGTATTTCGCTGAACTTCTGCATCAGAAGGGCCTTCATTGCGTCCATTTTGGCGTTTACGTCTGAAATCTCGTGCCGGAGCTCGTCAATCTGCCCCTCCGAGATTCCCCTTTTCGAGCCGGAAGAGAATGCGTGGCTCTCAAGGTCGGCCTGGTTTTTAAGGATTGTGCCCATCTGATCGTTTATGGATTTCAGGTTTTCGTTCACCTGCGAGAACGACTTCATCATCCCAACCAGTTCCTTGCTGCGCCTGTTTTCCGCCTTGAGGGAATAGTTGATGTCGTCTATGCTGCCGCCTATCTCCCTCAACTGCGCGTTGTTGGTGGCGGATTGCTGTTCCACCCTGTTGATGTCAGAGCTCGTGGCGCAGCCATATGCGAAAACCAGCAGGACAAGCGGCAGAAATATCAGAATTTTTTTCATCTGTATCGTACCTCTTTGCGCACGGAAGGCGGGCCGCACAGGCCCGCCTTTCCAAATTAATTGCCATATATCCGGTTATCGGAAATCAGACCGCGCCGGCATTTTACTGGACGACGAAGTGGTCGCGCCTGTTCTTTGCCCATGCCGCCTCGTTGTGGCCGGGGTCGAAAGGCTTGCTCTTTCCGTAGCTGATGGTCTTGAGCCTTCTGGCCGGGATGCCGAGGGACAACAGGTATTTCTTCGCGGCATCCGCGCGCCTCTGGCCCAGCGCAAGGTTATACTCTACTGTGCCCCTTTCGTCGCAGTTGCCTTCAATCGTTACGACTCTGTCAGGATGCGCCTTCATCCATGCGGCGTCTTCCTGCAGCACAGACGCGTATTCCGGTTTTATTTCATAGCTGTCAAAATCGAAATATACGTCTTTAAGCGCCTTCTCCACCTTCCCCTCTTCGACGGGCTGCGGCTGCTCCTTGGGGCCGGGAGGCGCCTCAACCTTCGCCTGCTCCGGGGCCTGGGGGGCCGCTTTCTCCGGGGCAGCCGGCGCCTGCTCCATCGGTTTCTGGGTCTCCATCCCGCTCGTGGACTTTATTTCTTTTCTGGCGCAGCCGTAAACACCCGCAAATATCATAAGCGACGCGGCCAGGCCTGCAAGAACAATCCTTCCTATCCTCACCCTTCCACCTCCTTGCCATGCATGGGTTTATCAGAATCCATAACAATCCAGAATGCCGTTAAGTATATCACAAATGCACGGGATTCAACTTATTTTTCATCGCCCACTGCGGGAGACCACGCCGGCGTCTGGCAGTTCCCCGGGATGGGAAGCCTCATTACATTTTTGCCGTGCGTGTCCATCATGTACAGCGAATTTTTCCTGCCCCTGGTGGACGAAAATACGATATGTCTGCCGTCGGGCGACCAGGACGGATTTTCGTTGCTGCCGCTGTTCCATGTGAGCCTTACGACATTATTCCCGGTCGGGTCCATCGTGAATATGTTGAATACATTTCCCTCGCGTCCGACAAAGGCTATCTTGTCGCCCTTTGGAGACCACGCCGGAGATGCGTTGTATTTGCCGTTGAATGTGAGCCTTCGCACGTTTCCGCCGTCTGAGTCCATGACGTAAATCTGCGGGTTGCCTTCGCGGTCGGAATTGAAAACAATTTCGCGCCCGTTCGGCGACCATGACGGAGAGGTGTTTATGCCGCGGGTATGGGTTATCGCCATCAATCCGCCGCCGTCCCTGTTCATGGTATATATCTCGGCGTTAGCCCCCTTGCTCTTGCAAAGCGCAATCCTCTGGCCGTCGGGCGACCATGAAGCCGCGGTATTAAGCCCCGAAGAGAACGACAGTATCCCCCTGCTCTTGCCTGAGGCGCTTACCCACCAGAGGTCCGGGTTCATCCTGCGGTAGGAGGTATAAGTGATGTAGCTGCCGGAAGGAGACCATGCGGGAAGCAGGTCTACACCCAGGTCCCTGGTCAGTTGAAATACGTCGTGGCCGTCGTAGTCGGATGTATAAAGCTCGTCGTGGCCGGTCATATCAGAGATGAAGGCGATCTTCGTCTGGCATACGCCCTTCTCTCCCGCGAGCTGGAATATTATGGCGTCCGAGAGCTTATGGATGTTCTGCCGCATCACGCGCAGGGAATTCGGGTAGGTTTTGTCGAGCAGGACTGAGCCGGCCTTTGCGTCGATAAGCTTCGCGGATATGCTTATCTCGCGCCCGTCCGTGGAGTAACTCCCCGCTACGATGTTATTGACATCGAGCGACGCCCAGGCCTTAGGGTCGCCCTCTACTTTTTTTACCCTTGTGGCCGCAAAAAACCCGGAAAAATTCAGGTCGTCGGCAAGCTCGTCCGCCATCGACTTGTCCCGCCCCTGCGGGTCAATAAAACCTCCCACCTTGACGAAATCCGGCACTATGACGCTTATCTTAGCCGCGCTCTGGGAGGTGGATAGGTTTATCTGCGGAATTGCATCGGCGCGCGTTGCCGCCGGAAAGAATAGAGCGGCGGAAAATATCACTGCTAAAATCCAGCGTCTTTTTAAATTCTTCATTTTTATTATCCCTGTTTTTTGGGTATAAAGGAATATCTCACCCCAAGCGCGTCTCCAAGGCCCGCCGGAAGCGGCTGAAGCTTCCTCACCATCCTGACGGAAATAAGCGCCTCCTGGTCGTAGTAGCCGATTCCCGATGAGGACTCTATCTGCACCTGAGTAAGGTTCCCCTCGCTGTCGATTACAAAAGATATTATTGCAGGCCGCGCCGGGACATCCCAGGGCACCCTCGACCTCCAGGCCCTCTCGACGGCCCTCTGGATTACCTGGGCGTACCAGGCATATCTCGAATCGAAATTTCCCTCGAACGCCATCGGCCCGATTATCGCGTTAGTCTTTGCAGTCTTGCTCCCGCCGCCGACAGGCCCCTGCCCCGGACCTTCCGGCGCCTTGTGTTCCACCTTGGCTACTTCCGGCTTCTGAGGCTCAGGCTTCTTGTTTTTCTCAGGCGGCTTTTTCTCGACCTCTTTCTTTTCGATTTTTACGATCTCTTCCTTCGGGACAGGCTTTTCTTCCTTGACCGGGTTCTTTACAATCTCCCTCGAATGCCCGCCGCCGCCCTGCGGCCCGGGCAGGGTGGTAACGGTAACGCTGAACATCTGAATCTTTTTTTCCGCCCGTTTCCCGGACTCCAGCCAGAATGCTCCGAAAATCAGCGCGTGCAGGACGACGGAAAGGATGACCGCCATCCGGAAATAGTCCCTGTATTCCTCTCCGGGATGCCTGTTAGCGGAAGGCCCCCTGCCGCCCTTTATTCTTCTTGAGGCAATGCTTGTCATTAAAACAAAACCTTCGTTAAAACTGTTTTACATATAAATCGGCCAATTTTCGCACAATGCGGCGGCATATGTCAAGGGCATGGGGGTCAATCGAAAAACGGGAGATCGCTGAAGAAGAAAAGGTTTTTTTTAGGCCGCACCGGCTCCGGCGTATTTACCTGCTCGTTTTTGAGTATCATCTCCGGCACCGCATGAACCATTGCTCTTGCCGCCCTCTCGCCTATGAGTTTCGAGACCTCCCTGACTGCTGCGGATAAAACAGGGGGCCGGGGGCCGCTGTCATGCGCATCGCTCGCTATCACGTGCGCGAGCCTTCGCTCAAGCATGGAAACGGCGAGCTTCCTGGCGTCGTCTCCGAACATTCCCAGAAAACTTCCCGCCGTCACCTGCATCAGCGCTCCCATCGAGACCAGTTTGTAGAGGCATTCCACGTCCTTCAGCGCCACAGGGTTTCTTTCAGGATGCGCGATAATCGGGACCAGGCCCGTCTCCCGCAGGGAACACACCATATCATTGATTTTGCCGGGATCGAACATGGAGGGCAGTTCCGCAAGGACATATCTGGAGCCGTTTATGGTGCAGAGAGCGCCGGATTTAAGCCCTGCCAGCGTCTCGTCGGACAGCCGAATCTCTGAGGCGGGATAAAGCTCTATGTCGATGCCGGCCGCGCCCGCTTTTAATTCCTCTGTCAGCCGCACTACCTTTTCCTTCGGGTTGTCGTGAAGGCCTGGGATAACGTGCGGGGTCATCGCCATGCCTTTTATCCCGTCGGCGGAGGCGGCCTTAAGCATCGCTACGGCCTCTTCCATATCGCGCGGACCATCGTCTATCCCCGGGAGGATATGGGCGTGAAGGTCGTACATTTTTATACTACCGCCCTGCGCCCTCCCACGGGCCCGCTTTTGGTCTTGCGCCCGCGCGGTTTTGCGGTTTTCGCCTTTTTAGGGGCCTCCTCGAGTTTAAAGACCTTGTGCAGCGACCGGACGGCGAGCTCCGTATACTTGGCGTCGATTACGCATGAGATTTTTATCTCGGACGTGCTTATCATCATTATATTTATCCCTTCGTCGGCGAGGGCGGTGAACATCCTTGAGGCCACGCCCGAATGCGAACGCATCCCGACGCCGATTATCGACACCTTCGAGATTTCCTCGTTTACCATGACATCTTCAGAGCCTGAAGCCTTCGCCGCACTTTTTATCACAGGCAGAGCCTTCTTGAGGTCGGTACTGGGCACAGTAAAAGAAATGTCCGTATAGCCGTCCCTGCTGACGTTCTGGATTATCATGTCAACAACAGCCTTTGCGTCCGCAATGCTCTTGAAGAGCTTCGAGGCCACGCCGGGCCTGTCCGGCACGCGGCAGAGCGTTACCTTCGCCTGGTTCTTGTCGTATGCGACACCTGAGACGACGACTTCTTCCATCCCCTTGTCCTCCCTTGTTACCAGCGTTCCGGGCACGTCTTTAAAGCTCGACAGCACCCTGACCGGCACGTTATATTTTTTGGCGAATTCGACCGAACGCGTCTGCAGAACCTTAGCTCCGAGGCTCGCCATCTCAAGCATCTCGTCGTACGAGATTTTGTCGAGTTTTCTGGCCTGCGGCACAATATTAGGGTCGGTGGTATATACGCCGTCCACGTCCGTGTAGATGTCGCAGAAGTCCGCTTTCAGGGCCGCCGCCACGGCCACGGCCGTAAGGTCCGAACCTCCTCGTCCGAGCGTGGTGACGTTGGAATCCTCCGTTATGCCCTGGAAACCCGCCACGACCGCGACCTTCTTTTTGTTCAGGGCCTCTCTTATCCTTCCCGCGTCTATGCTCTTTATCCTCGCCTTGGTGTGCGCACTGTCCGTGATTATTCCCGACTGCCTCCCCGTAAAGGACACGGCGTCCACCTTAAGGTCGTTCAGCGCCATCGCAAGGAGCGCAATTGTAACGCGCTCACCGGTCGAGAGCAGCATGTCCATCTCCCGCTCGTCCGGGTTGGACGACACGGCATTGGCAAGGCCGATGAGCTTGTCAGTTTCCCCGCTCATGGCCGATACCACAACCACGACATCATGGCCCTGTTTCTTCGCCTTCGCCACTCTTCCGGCTACGTTCTTTATTCTCTCGACGTTCCCTACGGATGTCCCGCCGTATTTCTGAACTATAAGGCTCAAAACACGCTCCTCTCTGGTTGATCAGCGTTCCAAAAGGCGGTCAATAAGCTTCCAGCCTTCCTCTGTTGCCACGCCGGTCGTCGCCGCCCCCGCCTCGTCATATCCAAGATCGCTCGTTTTTTCATCCCGCCCCGAATCCCAGAGAACGAACGGCACCGGGTCGGAAGTATGGCTTTTTATTTTTATAGGCGTAGGATGGTCCGGCATGGAAAGCACACGGAACCCCGGCTTTCCATTCACGGCTTTTAGCACGGTCCCGACGACCTTTTCGTCGAAGTCCTCCACCGCCTGCACTTTATGGTCTACATTCCCCGCATGTCCCGCCTCGTCCGGGGCCTCGACGTGCACGTATACGAAATCGACTTCTTCGAGCGCGGACAGCGCGGCCTTTGCCTTGCCCTCGTAATTCGTATCTATATATCCCGTTGCGCCGGGAACGTCGATTATCCTCATGCCGAGGATATTGGCAATACCTTTCATAAGGTCTACGGCGGAAATCATCGCGCCGGAAATATCATACCTCTCTTTAAAGCCGGGAAGCGCGGGTTTGTTACCCTGCCCCCACAGCCAGATGGAATTCGCCTCGCACACGCCCCGTTGAAACTCCTGGCCGAGTATATCCAGCGAACGCTCCATCAGACGGGTAATAAATTCCGCGCCATCGCCCTTCGGCAGATAAGAGGCTATCGCCTTGTCGGTAATGTCATGGGGCGGCGTGCATACGAGGCTTCCGCCACCCTTCCAGACCATCAGGTGGCGATAGCTAACCCCCGGATAAAAACGAACGTCGCCGCCCAAATCGTTGTTCAATATTTCTATAAGCCGCCGCGCCTCGTCGGTTTTGATATGGCCCGCCGAAAAATCGCGCATGAACCAGTCGGAGCGATAGTCCTCGCCTGTATGTCCGTCGAGTCTGTCAAGCAATACAAGGTTGCATCTGAAGGCTACGTCATCCGGGCCAAGTTCAACGCCCATCGCCGCGGCTTCGAGCGGCGCCCGACCGGTGTAGTAACTGCGCGGGTCGTATCCCAGGACGGAGAGGTTCGCAACGTCCGAACCTGGCGGCAGGCCCGCAGGAACCGTCCTCGCCATACCCAGCGTCCCGTGCGAGGCAAGATAATCGAGGTTCGGCGTCCTGGCGTATTGCAGGACTGTCTTCCCGCCAAGCTCGTCGAGCGGAAGCCCGGCCATGCCGTCGCCCAAAAGCACGAGATATTTCATTTCACCCCCGCCCTGGAAAGCGTTTCCGCTATATTCTGGTGCTTCTTCGCCTTCGCGTAGGCGAGCGCGGTCTTGCCTGATTTGTCTTTCAAGTTCACGTTCGCGCCATGTCTTATGAGTTCTTTTACGACGCCCGCCTGGCCTGCGGCGGCGGCGCCCATGAGGGCGGTCTCGCCCTCCT
>DAHWTK010000010.1:0-13483 GCA_027328825.1 Nitrospirota bacterium | reverse complement strand
CTTGTTTCTTATATTCGGATTCGCTTTTCTCTCGAGGAGAAGTCTCACTGCACCCTCATGCCCCGTTACAGCCGAGTAGACGAGCGCCGTTTCTCCGGTTTTCGCGCGGGCGTTGACGTTTGCGCCGCTTTTAATGAGCATCGCCGCTATAACCGTATAACCGTTGAACGCCGCGGCCATAAGCGCCGTCGAACCGTCCCTGTCGCTGAAGTTAGGATTCGCACCTGCGACGAGAAGCGCGCGCACGGCGCCTTTCATGCCGTCCGCCGAGGCGTGAATAAGCGGCGTCGCTCCGTGATTATCTCGCGCATTTACATCCGCATGCCTACTGATAAGCGCGCGTACGCCAGCAACGTCTCCCGCCCTTATAGCGTCGAAGAGCGTCTTCTCCTGCCCTGCAACTGCGGATGCAGGCAACAAAAATACGGCGAGAATTAAAACCAGATTCTTCGCTGTGCTCAGAATGACATCCCCGCTTTAATACCCCAGCGCCTTCATCACCTCGTCCATCGTCCCCTTGATGGAAAGCGGCTTGGCGGATACCTTTATTGCCGTATCCGGGTCTTTCAGGCCGTGGCCGGTCAGCGTGCAGACTATGCGCGCCTCCCCCTTGTAGTAGCCGAGATTATTTAATTTTATCACGCCCGCGATGCTCGCGGCGGATGCCGGCTCGCAGAATATCCCCTCCGTAGCGGCCACGAGTTTATATGCCTCGATAATCTCTTCGTCCGTAACCATGTCTATTACGCCTCCGGACTCGTCCCTTGCGGCCTCGGCGGTCTTCCATGATGCAGGGTTGCCGATGCGTATCGCGGTTGCGATTGTCTCCGGCTTTTCCACAGGTCTCCCCAGGACAATCGGCGCCGCGCCTGCCGCCTGGAAACCGGTCATTATGGGAAGCGAGTTTATTTTCCCGGCCTCTTTGTATCTATTGTAACCCTTCCAGTATGCGCTGATGTTGCCGGCATTTCCGACAGGCAGGGCGTGGAAGTCCGGCGGACCACCAAGCGCGTCGCATATCTCGTACGCTGCGGATGTCTGGCCTTCGATGCGATACGGGTTGACGGAGTTGACAAGCGTAATCGGATATTTCGCAGACACCTCCCGAACAATGCGCAGGGCCTCGTCGAAATTGCCTTCAATCTGTATCACCCTCGCTCCGTGCATCATAGCCTGGGCAAGCTTGCCGAGCGCAATCTTACCCTCCGGAATGAGCACGAAGGCCTTTATCCCGGCTCGCGCGGCATATGCGGCGGCGGCGGCGGACGTGTTCCCGGTGGACGCGCAGATGACCGCGCCGGAGCCCTCCTCCACGGCCTTGGATATGGCCATCGTCATACCCCTGTCCTTGAACGAGCCGGTCGGGTTCGCCCCGTCGAACTTCAGATAAATGTCGAGCTTCGGGTTGATAAGTTTCGCCAGGTTCTTCGTCCGCACAAGCGGCGTATTACCCTCAAGAAGCGTTATTACCGGCGTCTTCGCCGTTACCGGCAGGAACTCCCTGTATTCTTCTATTATCCCTTTCCAGGCCATTTATGCCACCTTCTCGTAAGATACTATTTCAATTTCCGCCTTGCTCTTGCGTGCAGCCTCTACTGTTTTTTCCAACGCTTCCGCCACGTCTTCAGGAATGAATACTTCTCCGCACTGGCTGCACGTATCCGCCGGCACATTCTTTACAATCAAAAAACCGCCATCCAATTCAACCGGAAAATTGGTGACGCTCCTTTTAACCTCGCCTTTGCAAACAGGGCAAATCATTTTCCTCTCCTTGTCTTCCAGTCGCTTTTCCACTGCAATACTGACGGAATATATACCGTAATGATAAAAACGATTTCTTCTTTTTCATCTAAAGCAAGAACTACGTGAAGCGGTTTTCCACCACCAATGCCCGAAATTAAATAACTCGGCAACGGCCTGTCTTCCACGTAGTCTCGATAACTTCTCCAGACAATATTGCATCAAAAGCATCCTGCCGCTTGACGTCTCTTTCAAAAAGTCTCTTAAGCGCGTGTTTCTTCCATTCGATTCTTCTTGATTTAACCGCCTCTTTAATCTTTTCCAGAGGCATATTTTACTCTTCGCTTTTCTCTTGTTTAATATCGAACATATGGCCGCAATGCTTGCATTTCAAAGCCTCTGCTTTAACCAGTTCGGCGCACATTGGGCATTTCTTGGTACCGCTGACGGTTCCGCCAGATATTCCTGTATTCATCGGAGTCAGAGCGCCGATGGAGCCTGTTATAATCCCGATTCCGGCAATAAAAACCACGATGACGACAATCCATAAAAATGTATAAACTCCGTTGCCGATGCGAAAGCCATGCCGGTCGAATATATTATGGCCGGACAAGACAAAATACCTGTAGCCGAATATATTCTCGACACGCGTTTTAAGCAGGTACGCGGAAATTGCGGATATAATAATTAAGACATACCCGTTCATGGCCCCACGTTTAACCGACATATCGCCCACCTCGCTTTCTCATGTGTTCCCGGATTTACTCCGCGCTCTCAACACGTATCACCACCGTTTTTGCGGAAATTACATCGAGCGCGTCGATCTTCGCCAGCGCCTTCCTGACATTTCGTTCCACGGCGCCGTGCGTCATCACGACAATAGGCACCGCGCTCCCCGCGTCGCGCCCGTGCTGGATGACGGACGATATGCTGATGTCGTGTCTGCCAAGGATGCCGGAAATCCTGGATAGCACGCCGGGGTGGTCGAGCGCCGTAAAGCGCATGTAATACCGACAGCGCACCTTGTCTATCGGCATAACCGACAGTTTTCTCCTGTTCTCCCGCCTGAACGACGCCACTGGCATACGTCCGCTTTTGCCGTACAGCGTGTCGCGCGATATGTCGATGACATCCGATATGACCGCGCTCGCCGTTGGCATATCCCCAGCGCCGCGCCCGTAAAACATCGCCGGGCCAAGCGCGTCCCCTACGACATAAATCGCGTTGAAAACGCCGTCCACCTTCGCAATCAGATAGTTCTTCGGGAGCATCGTCGGATGAACGCGCGCCTCTATCTCTTTGCCCCTAAGCTTCGCTATCGCAAGAAGTTTTATCTTGAACCCAAGCTCGCGCGCGTAGCGGATGTCCTCTGGCAGGATGTTCGATATTCCTTCCGTATATATATCCGGGAAGTTTATTGGCGTGCCGTAGGCAATGTTCGCAAGTATCGCCAGCTTGTGCGCCGGGTCGATTCCATCGACGTCGAAGGTAGGGTCGGCCTCGGCGTAACCCAGTCCCTGGGCTTCCGCAAGCACGTCGTCGAACTCGCGCCCCTCGTCCGTCATTTTCGTAAGGATATAGTTCGACGTGCCGTTTATGATTCCGTAAATGGATTCGATATTATTCGCGGCGATGCCCTGTTTTATCGCGCCGATTATGGGTATGCCGCCGCCGACCGACGCCTCGAAGCCGACCGGCGCGCCGTATTTCTCGGACGCGGAGAATATCTCCTCCCCGTGCATCGCCAGCAGGGCCTTGTTCGCCGTGACGACGGGCTTGCCATTGGCAAGGGCGGACATTATGAACTCCTTCGCCGGATTGTATCCGCCGATAAGCTCGATTACTATGTCTACGCCGGGACTGTCTATTACATCGCGGGCGTCCTTCGTATAAATATCTTTTGACAATTTCAAGGCCTTCGCGCGCGATGCATCGAGGTCAGCCGCCTTGACAAGCGCAACCTCCGCGCCAAGCCGCCGGGAGATGACCTCCGCGTTCTCACGCAGGAGCTTCACCACCCCGGAGCCTACCGTGCCGAGACCGATAAGACCTATGCCGATTCCGGATTTCATTACCCCAATACCTTCTTCAGTCCCTTTATCGCCTGCCTCGTCCTGTGCTCGTTCTCGATGAGCGCGAAACGCACGCGCCCCTCGCCATACTCGCCGAAACCGATGCCGGGCGAGACCGCGACCTTCGCCTTTGCGATGAGCATCTTGGAAAATTCGAGCGACCCCATGTGCCGGAATTTCTCAGGAATCTTCGCCCAGACGAACATCGTCGCAAGGGGTTTCGGCATCTCCCAGCCGATTTTGTTAAGCCCGTCCACCAAGGCGTCCCGGCGACTTCGGTATACCTCCGCAATCTCCTTCACGCAGTCCTGCGGGCCGTTGAGCGCCGTAATCGACGCTATCTGTATCGGCTGAAACATCCCGTAGTCTAAGTAGCTCTTTATCTTCTGGAGCGCGCCGACAATCTCCCTGTTCCCGCAGCAGAAACCGACCCGCCACCCCGGCATGTTGTAGCTTTTTGACATCGAGAAAAACTCCACCCCCACGTCCTTCGCCCCTTTCGCCTGGAGGAAGCTCGGAGCCGTGTAGCCGTCGAAGACGAGGTCGGCGTATGCAAGGTCGTGGATGACCATGACCTTGTGCTCCTTGGCAAAATCAACCACATTCTGGAAAAACTCCAGGTCTACCGTTGCCGTGGTCGGGTTGTTAGGGAAGCTCAGTATCAGCATCTTCGGCGCAGGCCACGCCTGCCGGAATGCGGCCTGCATGTCCTCGAAGAAATCGGAGTCCCGGCGGAGCGGAATATGCCGCACCTCGCCGCCCGCGATTACGACGGAATATGGATGTATGGGGTATGCGGGAGACGGGGAAAGCACTATGTCGCCCGGCTCTATCGTCGCAAGGGCCAGATGAGACAATCCCTCTTTCGCGCCCATTGTGGCTATTGCTTCCGTCTCCGGGTCTATCTCTACCTCATATCGGCGCTTGTACCAGTCGGCTATGGCGGCCCGGAGCTTCGGGATGCCGCGGCTCGCGGAGTAGCGGTGGTTCTTCGGGTTATAGGCCGCCTCGACGAGCTTGTCCACGATATGCTGGGGCGTGCCCATGTCCGGGTTCCCCATGCCGAAATCTATTATGTCCTCTCCGCGCTTCCTGGCCTCCATCTTCATCTGGTTCACGATGGCAAACACGTATGGCGGCAGGCGTTTTATTCTCTGGAACTCAAACAAAATAAGACCTCCGGTTATCTCCTTCTGTTTCTAATCCTGCTTCTCTTTCCACTGCTCTTTACTACGGCATTGCTCTTCCCGCCCAATCTCTTCGCAACAATCAGAACGGCGACAAGGGCGATTATTACCCCAAGGGTGAGATGATATACCTGGGATACCGGCATTTTTTATGCACCTATTGCGGAAAAGACCTCTTCCGCGTTGTATGAGCTCCTGACAAAAGGTGCGGAGGCCACGGATAAAAACCCCATGCGCTTTCCCGCGTCAGCGTACTTCTCAAATTTCTCCGGGCTTACATATTCCGCGACGGGCAGGTTCTCCTTCGAGGGCCTTAAATACTGGCCTATCGTGAGGAGACCGCAGCCCACACCTCTTAAGTCCCGCATAACGGAGACGACCTCGTCTTCGGTCTCGCCCAACCCAACCATTATGCCGGATTTTGTATAAGCATCCGGGCGTATTGCCCTTGCCTTCCTCAGAACATCAAGAGAACGCTCATAGACCGCCTGGGGCCGCACACGGGGATAGAGCCGCGGCACCGTCTCGAGGTTGTGGTTGAATATATGCGGCCCGACCTCCATTACTTTTCGGAGCGCAGTTTCGTCCCCGCCGAAATCGGGCGTCAGGACCTCCACGACCATCTGCGGAAAGTCCTTTTTCAGTATGCGTATAACCGCCTCGAATTGCCCCGCGCCTCCGTCCGGCAGATCGTCCCTGGTGACGGAGGTAATAACGGCGTGCCTGAGGCCCAGCCTGTCCGCCGCAACGGCGATATTTGCCGGCTCTTCCGGGTCGGGAGGCTTCGCAACACCTTTTTTGACCGAGCAGAACCCGCACCTGCGGGTGCAGATTTCCCCAAGTATCATAAACGTCGCGGTGGGCTTTTTGAAGCACTCGCCGATATTGGGGCACCGGGCAGACTCGCATACCGTGTGCAGGCCGAGCTCCCGGAGCCTGGCCTTTACATCCGCCAGTTCCCCTATATTATATTTTTTCCGCGCGAAGGCGGGTATTCTCTCGTTCATCCCTGTTATCTTGTTGAAAATGTTATATTAAGACCCGGACACTGTAAAGTCAAACAAAAAAGCCGGGTTAGGGCTTCCGGCGCAAAAAATTAATTCGGGCCTGTCGCCCTTGATAAACACGCGTGGATGATGTATAAATATACCTGTTTTTCTTAAAGGGGGCTTTCGATGCACCACGCAGGCTTCGTGCACCTGCACATCCATACCCAGTACAGCCTTCTCGACGGCGCAAACCGCATAGACGACCTTATAGCAAAGGCCGTCGAATATGGGATGCCCGCGCTGGCCATTACCGACCACGGCAACATGTTCGGGGCGATAGAGTTCTACCAGAAGGCCCAGAAGTCCGGAATCAAGCCGATTATCGGCTGCGAGTGCTATATGGCCCCCGGTTCAAGGACGGAAAAGACCGGCGGCCCGCACGACTCCGCATATCACCTTATCCTCCTCGCACGGAATAACGACGGATACAAAAACCTCATGCGGCTCGTAAGTATCGGATATACTGAGGGCTTCTACTATAAGCCCCGTATAGACAAGGAGACCTTGGGGCAGTATTCCGGCGGCCTTATCGGCCTGTCCGCGTGCCTGAAGGGCGAGGTCCCGCACAGGCTTTTGGCCGGAGACAGAGACGGCGCAAGGGAAGCGGCGCTCGAATACAGGGAAATCCTGGGACCGGATAATTTCTATCTCGAAATACAGGACAACGGCCTGGAGGAGCAGAAAAAGGTAAACGGGCTTTTATACGAACTGTCCGAGGAAATGAATATCCCGCTCGTAGCGACGTCGGACTGCCACTATTTCAAAAAGAGCGACTCCAGGGCACACGAGGCCCTGCTATGCATCCAGACTGGCAAGACTATGAGCGACCCGAACAGGATGCGTTTTCAGACGGACGAGTTCTACTTCAAAAGCCCCCCTGAGATGGAGTCCTCATTTGAGTTTTACCCCCAGTCTGTAAAGAACACGGTAGCGGTAGCGGAGCGCTGCAACCTTAAGCTCGATTTCGACCAGTACCACCTGCCGCATTACATAGTCCCGGACGGCTATACGAAAGAGAGCTATCTTGAAGAACTCGCCCGCAGGGGCCTGGAGAAGCGGCTTGAGACCGTGAAGGGCGACAGGGCCGCATACTGGAAGCGCCTCGAAGAAGAACTCAAGATAATCAAGAGCATGGGGTTCGCGGGCTACTTCCTTATTGTCTGGGACGTCATAAACTACGCCAGGAGCAAGAGCATTCCCGTCGGCCCCGGCAGGGGCTCCGCCGCCGGGAGCATAGCCGCATACGCGCTTCAGATAACCGACATAGACCCCTTGCCCTACAACCTCCTCTTCGAGAGGTTCCTGAACCCGGAGCGCATATCCATGCCGGATATCGACATGGACTTCTGCATGGACCGCCGAGACGAGGTCATAAGCTACGTCCGCGAGAAATACGGCTCCGATCACGTCTCCCAAATAATAACCTTCGGCACCATGCTGGCAAAAGGGGTAATCAGGGACGTGGGACGTGTGCTCGATATCCCTTACGGGGACGTGGACAGGGTGGCCAAGCTCGTGCCGGACGCGCTCAAGATCACGCTCAAGGAAGCCCTCGCCCAGGAGCCTCGCCTCCGTGAGCTTATAAAGGAAGACCAGCGCGTAGCTCAGATTTTCGAGATAGCGGACTCGCTGGAAGGACTTACCCGCCACGCCTCGAAGCACGCCGCCGGAGTGGTCATTTCACAGGAACCGCTCACGGACTACACGCCGCTTTACCGTGACGCGGATGGCGCGATAGTCACCCAGTACGCCAAGGACGAGATAGAGAAGATAGGTCTTGTCAAGTTCGACTTCCTGGGCCTTCGGACGCTTACGGTCATTGACAACGCCGTTAAACTCATCAACCGGGACGCGCCCGAAGAAAAGGCCTTCAGGCTTTCGTCTCTCTCGCTCGACGAGCCTGACCCGGACACATACAGACTCCTTGCCGCCGGCGACACCGACGGCGTTTTCCAGTTCGAATCCTCCGGAATGCGCGACCTCCTGGTCAGGATGAAACCGGAACGTTTCGAGGACCTGATAGTCGTTAACGCGCTCTATCGCCCAGGCCCGTTGCAGAGCGGCATGGTGGACGACTACATCCAGCGACGGCGGGGCGCGAAGCAGATAGTGTACGATCCCCCGGAACTTGAAGAGATACTGAAGAACAACTACGGCGTAATCGTGTATCAGGAACAGGTCATGCAGATCGCCGTGAAGCTCGCGGGCTTCAGCTTGGGCCAGGCGGACACGCTCCGCAAGGCGATGGGCAAGAAGAAGCCGGAAGTAATGGCGAAGATGAAAGAGCAGTTCCTGCAAGGCGCGGCGGCGAAGAAAATCCCGGCGAAGAAGGCCGAGGCCGTGTTCGAGAATATGGAGAAATTCGCCGAGTACGGCTTCAACAAGTCCCACGCCGCCGCCTACGCGCTTATAACCTACCAGACCGCTTACCTGAAAGCGCACTATAAGGTGGAGTTCATGGCGGCGTTACTTTCCTCGGAGATGGACAACACCGACAAAGTGGTCAAGTATATCTCCGACTGCCGGGATATGGAAATTACGGTCTCGCCGCCGGACGTAAACCGTTCCGACGCCTACTTCACGGTTGCAGACGGCAAGATACTTTTCGGACTCGCCGCCGTAAAAAACGTGGGACATTCCGCGATAGAGTCCATCATGCAGGCGCGCAAAGAGCAGGGAGAGTTTACATCGCTCTACGACTTCTGTCGTAAGGTGGACTTGAGGAAGGTTAACAAGCGCGTAATCGAGGGTCTAATAAAATGCGGAGCGTTCGATTCCACGGGCGTCTCGCGTCCTAAGATGATGGCGGCGCTTGACAAGGCGATGGACGGCGCAAACCAGCTCGCGCGCGAACGCCTGGCCGGTCAGACGTCCATGTTCGACATGATCCTCGAGGACTCAGGCCCCGCAAAAACGGACGAGGATTATCCCGCCGTGGCGGAATGGAACGAGGCGACGCTCCTTTCCTTCGAGAAGGAGACGATGGGATTTTATGTCACCGGGCATCCCCTGGCGCGCTTCGAGACAGAGGCAAGAAAATTCGCCCGGAACACAAGTTTGGAGCTGCCTGAGCTTCCGGACGGGCGCGAGGCGACGATAATGTGCGTCGTGAGGTCAAGGAAAATCGCCACGACAAAGAAAGGCGACCGCATGGCAAACCTCACTGTGGAAGACCTCCAGGGCACGGTGGAAATAATCGTATTCCCGGAGCAGTACAAGGCGTCCGAGGAACTTATTGCCGGCGACGCCCCGCTCCTTATAACGGGCACGGTTGACAGGGGCGAAAAGGGCGTAAAGCTCAAGGCGCTCAAGATCCTGCCGCTTGCGGAAGTCCGGGAGAAGATGACGACGAGGGTAAACATAAGGCTTTCCGCGACGGGGGCCACGCCGGACGACCTCATAAAGCTGCGCGAGGTAATCCTCCGGCACAAAGGGCCTTGCCCTCTTTACCTGAAAATAAACATGCCCAGGCACGGGAACGCGGCCCTGTCGCTCAAGACCGGCGGCGAGCTTTCCGTCTCTCCGACGGAATTTCTGGTGGACGAGGTCGAGGGGCTTCTCGGGACGGGCGCGGTATCGTTCGGCTGAAATGGAACCATCCCTGTTACCCTCCCCACCTGTGGGGGAGGGATGGCCTAAGGCCAGGGTGGGGGTAATAAGGAGATTTATGGCATACAATTTTCTGGAATTTGAAAAACCGCTTGCCGAGCTTGAGAGCCGCATCGAGGACCTCAGGCTGGCCGCGGGCGGGCAGGTGGACGCGGAAGACGAGATAAAGAAGCTCTCCAAAAAGGCGGACGAGCTTCGGGAGAAGATATTCTCCGGCCTTAACGCATGGCAGAAGACGCAGGTCGCCAGGCACCAGGACAGGCCGAATACCGAAGACTACATAGAGCTTCTGACGTCCGGCTTCACTGAGATGCACGGGGACAGGCTCTTTGCCGAAGACCCGGCGATAATCGGCGGCATGGCATGGTTCGACGGAAATCCCGTAGTAATAATCGGCCACAACAAGGGCAGGAGCACAAAGGACAAAATAAAGAGGAACTTCGGCTGGCCGCATCCTGAAGGCTATCGGAAGGCGCTTCGGCTCATGGAGTTCGCGGAGAAGTTCAACCGGCCCTTAATTACGTTCATAGACACGGCTGGGGCCTATCCCGGCATAGGCGCGGAAGAGCGCGGCCAGAGCGAGGCCATCGCGCGTAACCTCCTCGTGATGTCGGGGCTCAAGGTCCCGGTAATCGCCGTCGTCATAGGCGAGGGCGGGAGCGGCGGCGCGCTGGCCATAGGCGTGGCTAACCGCGTTCTGATGCTCGAACACGCCATATATTCCGTCATATCCCCGGAAGGCTGCGCGACAATTCTCTGGAAAGACGGCTCGAAGGCCCCGGACGCGGCGGAGCTTCTGAAGCTCACGGCACAGGACAGCCTGAAAATGGGCATAATAGACGAGATAATAAAGGAGCCAGTCGGAGGCGCGCACCGGGACTACGAGCTTACGGCTAAAAACATCGACAAAGCCTTGAAGAAACACCTGGCGGACCTGAAGGCGATGTCCCCGGATGAGCTCGCGGCAGACCGTTACGGAAAATTCCGCGCCGTCGGCTCGTTCACAACATCTCCAGGCGCCAAAAATGCCTGACTCCCTCGTAATTACCGTAAAGACAGAGAAGCGTAATATCGCCTACGCAAGCTTCATAATCGAGGCCTACGACGGCATCGGCGTCGTGCGGACGGCGGACCCTGAAAGCGGCCTGATAGAAGTCCTCGTAGCGCCGGATATGCGGGCAGACTTCATGGAGCTTGCGGGCGCCCTGGCATCCGAGATGCCCTTTACTATACAGGATTAAATTCCAAGCTCCTTCTTAAGCTGCGGTTCGTCCATCTCTCCGGATGCCTTGGCCGCGACACTGCCATTTTTGAAAAGAAGAAACGTCGGCACAACCTTCACGCCGTATTTCCATGTCAGCAGGCGGTTGTCGAGGACGTTAATCTTTGCCACCTTTACCCTGCCCGCAAGGTCGTTCGCCAACAAATTCACATTCTTAGCCATCTTAAGACAGTGCGGGCACTTGGGAGACCAGAACTCAACTACCACAGGCGAGGAGGAATTAATCACCGCCTGACTGAACCCGCTTTCGGATATATCGACGGGGCCAGTGGCGGCATAGCCATGCCCGTAACTCATTGCCAGGGAAAGGATTACAGCCACTGAAAAAGCCGTCGGAAGCAGTTTTTTCATATCTCCCCCTCCGCTTAAAGTATCCCAAGCTCCCTCTTGAGCTTCCCCTTGGACATCGCCCCTTCCGCCCTGCCGACGACCTTGCCGTCCTCTATCCGGAAAAAAGCGGGAATGCCCGTTACGCCGAAGTTATTCGGCGTGTAGGAGTTTTCGAGAACATTCATTTTCACGACCCTGTATCGTCCGGACATCTCCAGGGCCAGGGCGTCCAGAACCTTAGCCATCTTCAAGCAGAAGGAACACTTCGGCGACCAGAACTCAAGCACCACCGGCAAAGGGGAGTGGATTACGAGACCGTGAAAGTTTTTTTCGTTTGCGTCTAATACCGGCGGGCCGGTTTCTGGTGGGTAATTCATCCGGAAGTCAAGGTCAGGCGGGTTTTTTGAGCCTTGCTTCCAGCACCTTGGATATTACCCTTTTAAGTTCGTTGACGCGCACGGGTTTGTTGATGTACTCGAATGCGCCCATGTTCATGGCTTCAAGATAGGACTCCACCTCGCCATAGGCGGTAATCATTATTACACCTATGTTTTCGTCCATTTTTTTGATTTCGCGCAATACCTCGAACCCGTCCATCAGGGGCATACGCATATCGGTTATGACGAGTTCGTAACGCTGGCGTTTCAAGGTGTCTATCGCTTCTTTGCCGTTTGCGGCCGTTTCGACCCTGTAGCCTTCCTTGGAAAGAATCTTTGAAAGACCTTCGCGCGCGTTTTCCTCGTCGTCCACCACAAGAATTGTAGCCGTCAGTCCAATACTCTCCAAAACTTATGCCCTCCCCGGAAGTTTAATTTTCTAAAATATAGCATAGGGCCTTGAGACCGTCAAGGAACGGCGGATAATTATTTGTAATATTTACTGATATGAAAACATTAAAAACCGGCGCCGGGGATTTTTTCGCCGGCACCGAAAATACGTCGAAAATGCTATAAAACAGGTTGCTTTCAGCAAAAGAACGGGTGCAGGACATGCGGAAAAAGACTATTTATCGAGATTCATTTTGTAGATAGCGGCAAGGCCTTTTAGCGTAAGGTGCGGATATATCTCCGGTTTTCTGGCCATATGCGGAGCGACCATGTCGGCAAGCCCGCCGGTGGCGACGGCGCGAAACTTCGCCCCATACTGGCCTTCCATGCGCATTAAAAGCCCCTCAGCCATCGCTGCGTGGCCAATAATCACCCCGGATTCAAGGCCCTCGGTTGTGTCCTCGCCGATGACTTTTTTGGGATAGGCAAGGCCGATTTTCGGAAGTCCGGCGGCGGCATTTGTCAAGGCTTCATAAGAGGTTATAAGCCCCGGAGAAATTGTCCCGCCGAGGAAATTGCCGCCTGAATCCACCACGGAAACGGTCGTCGCCGTGCCGAAATCGAGCACCGCCACAGGGCCGTTCCCTCCCGAAAACGCGCCGCTCGCGGCGGCAATCCGGTCCGAGCCGAGAGTCTCCGGATTTTTATATTTTATCTTTATCGGGAGTTTGAGCCGCGAGGAGACAAGTAGCGGCGACGGCATTTCAAGCGTCTTTAAAACGCCGAAGAAGACACCGACAAGCACAGGCGCCACCGAGGAAATCACCGTGCCGTCGATTGCGCCGGGCGGGATTTTATAGGCCGCCAACTGCGTGCGGAGAAAGGCCGAATACTCGTCCGGCGTCGTTTTTCTGCGGGAGGCGGCCTTGAAGGCGCACTTTATCTCCTCGCCTTCAATAATCCCGAATGAAATCGTGCTGTTGCCGATATCTACCGCGAGGAGCATCCGGACCCCCAAGTATTGCCCTGTGTTGCTGAAAGATACCAGAAAAACATTGCTATTTCAATATCTTTTTGATTTTCCGGCCATACTGTTGTAATATTTCACATGCGCATAAAAATTCTGCCCGTAGTGGCCTTTATGTTGCTTTTCATGGCCCTCGCCACACCCGCCCCGGCCACTGAGCAGTTCGCCGCGAAAACCGGCCTCCCATGCGCCTTCTGCCATAAAAACCCTGCTGGCGGCGGAACTCTTACAGACGCCGGCCATAGATACGAAACCCTGCTCTCAAACCAGGCCGCGCCATCCCCGGCAATTGATACCCTCCGCTTTGTCATAGGCTATCTCCATATACTTGCAGGGATAATCTGGTTCGGTGCAATATTTTATGTCCACATAATCTTAAAGCCCGCGTATGCCGCCAAAGGCCTTCCCAAGGGAGAGCTT
>DAHWTK010000109.1 GCA_027328825.1 Nitrospirota bacterium | reverse complement strand
GCCTGCGCCAGAAGAGGTTGTCGGAGATTGACATGGTTTTTAAATTATAACAAAAAAGCCGCGATGCGCTATGACAAATCACGGCTTTTTAAATATATTTTTGCTATCCACGCCTTTTTACACACGTAGGCGACGCATCATGAACATGATTTTATTCAGCCTTCACCAGGTCCTCGAACTTCATATCGATGCCCAGGACGCCGATTATATCGTCTTCATGATCCCGGACGGGGGTCGAGACGGTTATGGCCAGCGCCCCGGTAATCTTCGAGGTATAGAAGTTCGTCACGAAGGTCTTCCCATCCTTAAGGGGATTGATGAACCAGCTCCTGTCGGAGAAGTCCTCGTCCAGGCCGAAGTGCTCGTATGTCGCCCGGTCGATTATCTGGGTGAGGTTCTTCGTGACCTTTCTGCCTTCTGTATTTACGACATATGCGAACTGTATGAACGGGTTTTCGTCCAGAAGCTTCTGGAGACCCTTTTCCATGCCCTTCTTGTCCGTTCTTTTGAAAACGTCCTCCACGACGACGCCCTCTATGAGATGCACAGCAACATCCCTGGCCTTCTGCTTTATGACGTCGAGATCCGAGACCAGGAACTCGGAGAGATGTTTCTTCACCTTCTCCGCCATCTCGTCGCGGGAGATATTGGTCGTCCGTCCCTGGGCGTACTGCTCCATGACCCACTTGTGTATCTTGGCCACGCCGGGGTGCCGCTTGTCGACAGCCTTATCTCCGGATAGCCCAAGGTAGTTGCTTGCCCAGAGCGCAATGCCCGCGATTCCGGACTTGTCCGTGATTATGACGCCCATCGGACGGTTCAGGAGCTTTGTCGTGTCGAAGATGTTGTATATCTCCTCGTTCTTCATCGCGCCGTCCGCGTGTATGCCGGCGGCGGTGTTGTTAAAATCGGCGCCGACGAACGGGAAATTGGTCGGGACGGCGAACTTCAGCTCGCGGGAGAAATATCCGGCCATATCGGTTATGGCTGTCAAGTCCGCGCCGTTTGTCGTGCCGAGTATGCTCGCGTATTCTACGAGCAGGGCCTCCACGGGCGTATTGCCGGTGCGCTCGCCGAAGCCTAATAGCGCGCCGTTGGCCGACGAACATCCGTAAAGCCAGGCGGTCGTGGCGTTTATAAGGCCCTTGTGGAAGTCGTTATGCCCGTGCCACTCCAGAAGCTCTGACGGCACTCCGGCAAGATGCCTCAGGGCGTACATTATCTCCGGCACGCCCCTTGGAAGCGCCGCTCCGGTATAGGGGACGCCGTAGCCCATAGTGTCGCAGGCGCGGATTTTAATGGGTATGCGCGCCTCTTCCGAGAGCCGCATAAGCTCCTGCGCGAACGGTATTACGAAGCCGGAGAAATCGGCGCGGGTGATGTCCTCGAAATGGCAGCGCGGTATTATCCCGGCGTCGAGTGCGGCTTTTATGACGGATATGTACTGCTCCATCGCCTTGCTTCTCGTCATGTTGAGCTTCAGGAAGATGTGATAATCCGAGCAGGACACGAGTATGCCGGTCTCCTTGAGGCCCATGTCCTTCACAAGCTGAAAATCGCTCTTCACCGCGCGTATCCAGCCGGTAATCTCCGGGAAGCGGTATCCGCGCTCCATGCAGAGCCCTACGGCCTCCTTGTCCTTGTCGGAATAAAGGAAAAATTCCGTCTGCCTGATGATCCCGTTCGGGCCGCTCATCTTGTGCAGGAAGTCAAATATCGTAACCATTTCCTGCGGTGTATACGGCGGGCGGGACTGCTGGCCGTCCCTGAAGGTGGTATCCGTTATGAAAATATCCTTCGGGAGTTCCATGGGCACGATTCTGTCCGAAAACGGGAGCTTAGGAACCTCCGAATAAGGGAAGTATTCGCGGAACAGGTTGGGTTCGGAAACGTCCTGAAGCTCAAACTTCATTCGCTCCCGCAGGAGCCCTTTTTCATTGTTCATTGGAATGCCTGCCTTGGTTGTTTCGGATTGCCATCTCGCCTCCGCCGCTTTCCGGGCGATTTCTTTTCGCTGGTCGGGGGTAAGTTTCTCCGCCCGCGCCTTCCCGCCTTTTGCCTTGCCGATAGGGGTGTCATTATTCATGCTTGCATCCTCCATATGCTTACATTTAGCATATAAAACAAAAAAATGCAAGCATCATTTAAGTAATGCTTGCATTTTTAAAGATTTAAGCTTCTGCCGGAATTTCTATTTGTTTACAATCTCCAACTGGTTAAAGAAATAACCAATCTCGTAGGCCGCGGTCTCCGGCGCGTCCGAGCCGTGCACGACATTCTGCTCGACGGAAGTTGCGAAGCGCTTTCTCAGTGTCCCCTGGGCGGCGTTCGCCGGGTTAGTGGCTCCCATAAGCTCGCGGTTTTTCGCTATGGCGTTTTCACCCTCGAGCACTATGACCACGCAGGGCCCGGAGGACATGAATTCCGTAAGCGAGCCGAAAAACGGCCTTTCCCTGTGGACGGCATAGAATCCCTCTGCCTCTTTCTTGTCCATGTGTATCATCTTCATGGCCGCAATCTTAAGGCCGTTTTTCTCGAACGTGGAGACGACGTCGCCTATGTTTCCCTGCCTTACGCCGTCCGGTTTTACTATCGAAAGCGTTCTCTCCATAATTCCCCTTAAGCCTCCCTGTAATTTTTAAAATATTTGAGTAAAGTTATATAACATCCGACGGCGCATGGTGTCAATAAAATTCACCTGCTCCACTCCCGGTTCATCACCCGCCGACCGGAGAGCATCAGGTTCATGTAATTAGCGTAGTTCCAGAAAGGAGATGGGAGCCGAAGCTTTGTGCCCATCCAACGCAATGCCCCCAGGGACGGGAAATTTGTATCCGAAAGGAAAATCACCCTCCGGCTGTCTTTAAGGCCGTCCTTAAGCATCTTTCTCATCTCGTCCGGGGACAGCCTGTCCGTAAAATAAAACGAGGGCATCAGCAGCGTTTCCGAAGGCGGGAATATTCCCTCCCGCAGGGCAAGCTCGTGCATTCCCGTATGTGGATATATGCGGATGCCTGTCGTGAGGAACGCCTTGTCCTTCGGCGGAATTGCGTTTATAAATCCAAGCGTTTTTTTAACCGTAACCGCGTCTTCTTTCGGGCCGCCCATCAGGAAGCACCAGAGCATCTTGATTGACGAATCCCGCAGGAGTTCCGCCGCCCTGTAGACCTCCGATTCCGTAAAACCTTTCCTCAGGGAATTAAGCGTCTCGTCAGCCGCGGCCTCAGGCGTTATGCCGGCGGCTGTTATGCCCGCGCGCTCCATAAGGGAGACCTGCTTTTTCGTCAGGCCCCTGGGGCTCATGGACGACACATGGAATTTCGCCTTCAGGTTCCATCTTATAATCTCTTCTAGGAGGGCCTCCATGTAGCCTTCGGGCTGGTTGAATATGCTGTCCACAAACTCGAACGTCCGTGCTCCCGTGCGTAATATCAGCTCGGAAATCTCCTCCGCAACGACGGACGGATCCCGGAGCCTCCAGAACCGCCCCTCGATGCGGTTGTAGGTGCAGTAAAGGCAGTTGTTGGCGCAGCCCCTCTTTCCCTGCACCGGCAGAACGGGCTCGAACTTCAGATATCGTTTTACGTCCACCCATCCGTAGAGTCTCGGCCTTACGGTATCGGGCCTTATCCATTGCCTGCGTTCCGCGCAACGCTTGACTGATTTTCTTGAGATAATCCCCGGAAAGTCCGCGGCGTCTTCCGGCTTACCGGCCCTGAAAAATGCGACGACAGCCTCCTCGCCCTCGCCCATGCAGGCCCAGTCAAGCCCAAGGTAGTCCAGTATCTCCGAGGGCATTATACTTACTCCCGGCCCGCCGATTATGATGCGGGCGGAGGTGTTCTCCTTTATAATCCCGATTATCCCCTTAACGTCCGGCAGGAAGCTCCTGGGGGCGAGGAAGTCCCCGTTGTCGGCGTTCCGGACGGAGATGGCAATGCCTTCGGGATTGAATTCGGAAAGCTCCTTCAATACCCGGCGGGGCGGGTCTTTCTCGAAGGACAGGTCCAGAAGGCGCGTCTCAAAACCCGCCTGCGAGAGCGACTCCGCGATCCATGCCGCGCCTACCGGCGCAACGGGCTGCGGAGACATCTCCTTGTTCGTGCTGATTACAAGTATGCGCATCCTATAGCCCCGTTATATACAGGCTCCGGGACGACAATCATCTCCCGGCCCGTCCGTTTCTTTATGAAATATGCCACCGCAGCGTTCCGTGCGACTCCGCCCGCGAAGACAATCGGCCCGTCGGGAAACCGTGCCAGCATCGGGAGCACGCGCTTCACGACGGAAAGGTTCACCCCCGCCGCAATCTCGCCCGGCGGCGTCCCTTCCGTCATTTTCTGGATTATCTCGCTCTCCCCGAATATAGCGCAGGTGGCCGAGAGATGCGCCGGGTTTTCATGGTGGCGCGATATTTCGTCTATCGGCATCTGAAGCACGCTGCACATGTTCTCGATATACCGCCCGGACGATGCGGCGCACTTGTCGTTCATCATGAAGTCTTCCATCCTGCCGCCCGATACCTTCGCAACTTTAGTATCCTGTCCTCCGATGTCGAGGAGGACGAAGTCCCTAAGCCCTGTCTGCCATGCCGCGCCCGCGGCGTGGGCCTTGACTTCGGATATGACCTCCGCGCCCGCTACCTTGACTGCGTTTCTGCCATAGCCGGTAACGGTCAGGCCTGCGTCTTCCGGCAGGCCGAGCCGTGCAAGCTCCACGTATAACCTGCCGTCTTTGATGTTCCCGTATTCCCTGTAGAATGCGGCGGTATCGAAGCTCTTTTTCAGCGATATTATTCCGCCCTCCGAAAGGGCGAGCTTTACCTGTCTGGAGCCGAGGTCCATTCCCGCACGCGTCA
>DAHWTK010000108.1 GCA_027328825.1 Nitrospirota bacterium | reverse complement strand
GGCGATGTCTTCTATAATGTCAGAGCTGGCCTTGACGGTATTGACCATGTCCTTCGGCCTGCTTACCGTGTCCGGGTAATATCCGGCGGCGGCGCCTCCGGACGGTGTGAAAAGCGCTTTGGCAAACCGCACCTCCGCCCTTGGCGCGGCCCTCCTGAGCCTCGATTCGAACTCGTCCTGGTTGTCCTTGACCTGGTATACGAACCAGGTATCGACCGTGCCGAACAGCAGCTTCTTCACAGCGTGGACGACAGCGCCGTTCATGGTGCCCGGTATCACGCCGTCCGGCTCTCCGTCGAGGATTATCGTCCCCGTGTATGCCGCGCGGTGGTCGGAAGGCACGGTCAGCTTAAGGTCTGTCAGGAACTTGTAGTTCTGAGTCTTTATCTCCACCGCCCTGTATGCGCCGGGCGGCAGGTAGACGCCGAAGTCGCCTGAGTCTATGGTGGATATTTCGTAGGTACTGTTTGCGGCGTCGTTTCTAAGATATATCGTGGATTGGAGATTATCCGCAGGCATGGATACGCCGTTAATGGTATTTATGAGCATCACCCTGCCGAACACCGCGACCTGGCCGTCCGGAGCGGGCAGAATATCTCTTTTTACCATTTTTGCACTGCTTGCGCATCCGGCGAAAATCAGAAAGGCAAGCAAGGGCAGGAGAAGCTTTTTCATATGGTTAGTCTCCGACGTCTAAGACTTAAGCCGGCAGAACGGTCCCTGGTGAGTTATAATATTCCATGAAAGGGGATATTGTCAATCTGAAAGGATTGGGCTGGACTTTTGCCGGAATAAATGTTATCAATATTTCCATGCTCAAGGAATTCAAGGAGTTTGTTCTTAGGGGGAACGTAATAGACATGGCGGTCGGTATAATAGTCGGCGGCGCATTCGGCACTATTGTGCGCTCGCTGGTATCCGACGTCGTCATGCCGCCTATCGGCGTTCTTATCGGGAATGTGGATTTCTCGAACCTCTTCATAGTCGTAAAAAGCGGCAAAATCCCGCCTCCTTACGCAACGCTCGCGACGGCGAAGGCGGCGGGCGCGGTAACTATAAACTACGGCATCTTTTTTAACGATATTATCAGTTTTCTGATAGTCGCGGCGGCTGTTTTCGTGCTGGTCCGGTCCATCAACAGGCTGGAAAACGAGATAATGGAACCTCCGGCCCCCACGACGAAAACCTGTTCGTTCTGCTATTCCACGATTCCCCTGAAAGCGACCCGCTGCCCGCAATGCACCTCAGACCTTAAAGCGTCCCCCGATACCGCTTAGGCCTGCCTTTACAGTCTTTCGCCCGGATGATATATTAATTTTTAAAAGTTTCATGTTAAGGACAGCTCCATGTTTTAAACCGGGCTGTCCTTTTTTTATTTTATCCAAAGGAGGAGATATGAAAAAAATGCTTCTTGCCGGCCTGGCGGCAATATCGGCGACTTTCATCATCGCGCATGGTGCGGCGGCACAGCCCGCGAGGACCGGCGCAATTTCGGTGTCGCCGCACCTGGGGTGGTTCTGGACGGAAGGGAGCGAATCCTACGACGCGCATTCCCTCGACTGGGGCGTCGGGGTCGGATACTCGTTCAACGAGGTGCTGGGTGTCGAGTTCACATTCGACAAGATGGACCCGGACAAAAAAATTCGCGGAAGCGGCGACGGCGATATGGACATACACATGTTCAAGTTCGACGGACTTTACCATTGGAGGGCTGGCAAAAAGCTCGAGCCTTACGTGGGAGCCGGGCTCGGTTTCGCCGATTACGAAGGCTCCGAGACGCGGTTCCTCGTGGACGGCGGCGGCGGGCTCGAATATTTTATAATGGACAACCTCTCCGCCCGCGTGGATTCCCGCTACGTCTTCACATTCAACCACAGCACGAGCAACCTCCTCACGACGTTCGGCGTAACGTATTATTTCGGCGGGTCGACGACGCGCGCGATAAAGGCGAAAGCCGCTCGTCCGGCACCCGCGCATCGGGAGGCTTTGGCCAGGGTGACGAAGCCGGCCAAAGGCGTTACCTGCTTTAATCTCAAGGTGCATTTCGCTTTCAACAAGGCGAACATCAAGCCGAAATACGACAAGGAGCTTAAGCGTGTCGCCGATTTCATGCGCGCCAACCCCGACGCTCACGCCACTATCCAGGCCTATGCGGACGCCGTCGGGTCAAAGGAATACAACATGGAGCTCACCGACAGGCGCGCCGTAGCCGTGAAAGACTACCTCGTGAAGCATTTCCATATCGGCGCGGACAGGCTCGAAACCGAGGGTATGGGGAAGTCCAACCCAGTCGCAACGAACCTCACTAACGCCGGCAGGGCGCAGAACCGCCGGGCCGTGCGCGTTTTCTGCTCGAACGGGAAAGAGATGGCGGAGCCGAAGCTCAGACAGACATGCGTGGGGCTTAAGGTTATGTTCGACAAGGGCAGCGCGAAGTTCAAGTCCGAATACGAGCCGGAGATGAAGCGAGTGGCGGAATACATGAAGGAGCACCCGGGGATAAAAGGGACAATCGAAGGCTATACGGACAACACCGGGCCGGATAGTTTCAACAAGACCCTCTCGCTGAAAAGAGCGCTGTCGGTAAAGAACAGGCTCGTCAAGGGGTACGGGATTTCCGCGGGCAGGCTTAAGACGGTAGGTTTCGGGGGGAGCCGCCCGATTCACACGAACACCACGGCAGAAGGAAGAGCCGGAAACCGCTATGCAGTCGAGATATTGTGTACGCCGAAAGAATAATTTAAATGACATATAGAATCAGGATTCCCGTTTTCACGGGAATCCTGATGTATCTTCTTACTGCAGGCTGAAGTCAACCCGGGACGCCTTTTCTCCTTTTTTCTCCTTCGCCGCAATATGTTCCGGCCTGGCAATGAAGAGCCGGCTGGCATCCACTTTCCCGGCGGTCATCAGATAATCCCGGACGACCTTTGCGCGCTTTGCCGAGAGGGCTCTTAAATCCTCCCTGCTTATGTTTATATGGTCCATCATCAGCTTTTCCATCTGTGGCGGCGGGAGGCTCTTGTCAAGCCCAAGGAAGTTCGTGGGTTTTTTGAATTTCTCCGCCTTGTAGGCCTTCTTGAGGTATTTGTTATACTCGTCCGGTTTTATCGTCACGAGATCAATATCCTTTGGACGCTCTTTTTTGCCCATGTCCCTGTATTTCGCCGCCTTCAGCTTCCTCGTGAATATCAGCTGGCGAAGCCCGGACGGGTCCTGTACCGGATCTATCCGGCCTGTTATGGTAAGCCTGAGCTTCGGCCTGTCGTGAAGCGCCTTGGCGATTATGTTCAGCTTTTTCATGTCGCCGGGGCCGAGGACCGCCCTGCCATAATGGAAATTGACATAGCCGAGCTCCGCTCCGCCACCGAACAGCTTGCCGATAAGTGCAAACGGCTCTGTCGCCAGTTTGAGTATGGTATTTCTGATGGCGACCCAGATGACCCCCCCCAGGCTGAATTTCGGGTCTTTCAGGTTTCCGGATATGGGAATGTCCAGGTCTATCAGGCCGTTTCTGTCCTTCAGGAGCGCTACGGCGAGCCTTACCGGGAGCTTTGCGGCCTTCGGGTTCTCAGGCTTTTCCGACAGATCGAACTGGTCCATTTTTATGTTGTTCTTCGCCTTGAGAACGTCCTTGTCAATCAGGTAATGGAGGTTCAGCGACAGCTTGCCGTTTACGATGTCGTAACCCACGAACTTCCGGGAATATGGAGATACCGGCGGGAGTTCCATGCCGCCAAGCCGCATTGCGATGTCCGCGTAAATTTCCTTTGAGAGCGGGTTTATCCTGCCGCTGACCTCCGCCGGAGCAACGCCGTTTATCTTCGTCTTTATGTCCAGGGAAGCGGTATTCCCGGGGTTCGAGGAAAGACCTGTGAGGCTCCCCCCGATGTCGGAAAACTTCATGCTGTATTCGGGTTTTATATGGCTGTCCGAGAAACTTACCGTCCCGTCGCTGATTTTCACGGTGTTTACAGAGAACGGCCTTTCCTCCGGCTTTGTGGGTATGTACGGGGTCTTTTTCCGGCCTGCGGAGGGGGTAGCCGGAGCGGCTTTTTGCGCAACCACCATCTCCTGGAGATTCGTTTTTCCATCGGGAAGTATCGCTATGCGAGAGTAAAAACCATCCAGGGAAATGGTGTCTATCTTTGAAATCCACGGGTTTACGCCGGACTGCAACCCGTTGAAAGACAAGGATTTCCATGCGAGAAGCCGGCTGTTGTCCGTCGTTTCGGCGGCATCGAAATCATCCACCGCCGCATCGCCCGAATAGCGCGCGGAAAAGCCGTTTTTCTTCGTGTAACTCATTGAAATATTTCCGCTTCCGGAAATCGCGCCGGAATTTATTTCCATGTTCACCCTGCCATGCATATACGGCGTAACCGGTTGAATTGGCGCGTTTTTCAGGCGCATGGCGACTCTCGCGGAAAACGGCTCCGGGACTATGCTCCCCGACGCGTTTAACCGCCCCTGCTTCCCTATGGAAAGGGCGACTTTGAACCCCGCTTTTGTCCCCCGCCTTGTGCCTATGTTGCTCGCGGAAAGTCTTATGCCGCTCCAGCTCATCTTCACTGGCGGCGTGGTTGTCTCATCCGTAAGGTCTACGCGGTAATTATTGACAAGAAGGTTTTTGATAAGGGCCTGCCACGGCTTCACGGGGCCGGCGGGCGCGCGGCGAACCGGCGCCGCGGCGCCAGTTTTTTTGAAGAGGGTCGTGAGATTAAACGTCCCGTCTTTGCCTCGCAGGACGGTGATAACGGCGCCGCTCGTTTCAACCTTGCCCACGACAGCCTTTCTCGCGTTCATGTCCGCCGAAAAACCGCTGACGGAAAACCTTTTTACCGTGGTGAAAGTCCCCTCCGGCCTTGCAAGCTTCAGGTCTTT
>DAHWTK010000107.1 GCA_027328825.1 Nitrospirota bacterium | reverse complement strand
TCGGGACTCATGCCAGACATGAGCGCGCCAGGCCCGAGACCTCCCGGATTCCCTTTCGGCTGCATGGGCAGGTGCAGGAGGACCGTCAGCCCCTTCGCCTCAGCCCTTTTTGCCGTATCCGCAGAATACCGAAGTAACGGGAGCACCGCCACTGCAACCGGCCCGGGCAGGGCCATGACGTCGTCAAGCTCTTTCGGGTTATTGCCCATGTCGTCTATTATGATGACTATCGCCGCCTCTTTTGCGGGAATGGGCCGTGCGCTTTTCGGGGCGGGTTTTGCGGCAGGCACTGGGGGCGCGGCGGGTTTTGCTTTTCTGCCCGCCTCCTCCCGTTTGCCGCACGATGTTATAAGAACCGCGAGCGCAATAATCGCCACAAGCGTCAAAAACTTTTTAATCATTAAAACTCCAGTAGACGAAAGGATATTTTAAGCCGTGGCGGTTTTTAAGTCAAGGCTTCAGAATCAACCAGAAATCGGTTGACACGGACACGCGGATGCAGGATAATCAATCCGGAATTTGATTTTCAAGGCCCGCCTTTTTATGAAGTTGTTTTTTTTCTCATTATTCCTGTTTGTGTGCCAGCTCTTTGCGCAAGCCGCTCAAGGCGCGCTGGCAGACGCTCTTTTCGCGCCCCCGGCCCCCATGCAGGGCCATTCAATTTTGCCCCCGCTCGGCAGCTATTCCATCCCCGCGCCCGTCCCCATGCAGGGCTATTCCATACTCACACCGGACGAGCGGCCCACATTCCACTTCGACGTCCACAAAACACCGCGCAGGGACGACGGAGCGGCTGACAAATTCGAGTCCGCCCTCGAGCTTTTCCAGGACGGGGATTATTCCGAAGCGGCGACGGCGGCAAGGGAAATCTGCCATAATTACTCCGGCACCGCCTGGGAAGGCCGCGGTCTTTTCCTGGCCGCGCGCGCCTATGGAGCATCCGGGAACCCCGGCAAGGCCGCCAGGTATTTCCGGATGTCCAAACGTAAACTGCCCGCGCTTTCGGGCTATGCGGATTTCCTGCTCGCGGAGCGTTTCAGGCGGTCGGGGGATTACAGTAACGCGCTCAGGTTATATCTATCCGCCGCCGGTCAACCGGCCATAGCATCCGATTGCATCCTCCAGGCCGGGGACATATGCCTGCTCCTCGGCAGATATACCGAGGCGGCAGAGCTTATGGGGCGTCTGCACATGAGGCAGCTTACCGGCGGGAGCGAGGCCAGGGCTTATTACATCATGTCCCTGGCTTATGCCGGGGCGGGCGATTCAAAAAAGGCGGTCAGATACTACGGCGTCCTCTGGCGGAAATATCCGGGGTTGTCGTTTGCCCCGAAGGCAGAAAAGAGGCTCAGGGCGCTCGGCATAGGCATCAAAAAATTCGGCGCGGACGATTACATGCAAAGGGCGGAGTCCTTCGTGCGATGGGGCATGTGCGACAGCGCTCTGAAGGCATACGGGGAGGCATACAGGCTTAATAAAGACCCCCGTTTCCGCTCAAAGGTCCTCCTGGGCGAAGGGGAGTGCTACTTTCGCCTGAGGGACGATATCGGCTCCATAAAGGCCGTGCGCGCGGCCATTGCAAAGAAACTTCCCGCCGACGAGGCGTCGGAGGCGTATCTATTGCTCGCGAGGGTTTATCTCCGCGAGGGGGACAAGGCAAGGCTCACGGCTACCGTAAAGCGGTGCTTCAGGGGGTATCCGCATGAGGACAACAGCGCCGAAGCCCTCTATCTCCTCGGCACGGCGCTCTCGGAAGAGGGGGATTACGACGGCGCGCTCGACGCGCTCGGCAGGCTTGTCAAGGCATTCCCGGATTGGCCCCGCATGGACGAGGCGCTCTGGCAGGCCGGCTGGGCGCATTACAAAAAAGACGACTACGCGAGCGCTCAGGAAAGCTTCTCCATGCTGTATGCCGACTACCCGAACTCCTCGCTTGCCCCGCAGGCGCTTTACTGGCGCTCTAAGGCGCTCGGCCTTACGGGCGACAAAAAAGACGCCTCGCTCCTCATAGGCCAGCTTGAGACGTCCTATCCGTACTCCTTTTACGGCATCATAGCGGCCCAGCCGCACAGGATATTTTCGGACGGCGCAGGCCGGGACAACCTGCCCGGCCCGCAGGATATAGACGACGGGCCGGATACGCCCCCGGCAAGGCCGGACCCAAGGCTCGCAACCGCCTATGAACTGGGCCTTCAGGGCCTCGACAGCCTCGCGTTCAAGGAGATCCGGCACGCGGAGAGGCTGTTTAAGATCCCCCGCGAGGCCGGCAAGCTTGTAGACGCATACCATTTCATAGGGGAATACAGAAGACCCCTGGAACTCCTCACTTCCGCATACTCGGCGAGCTTCCATGCCGGAAAGCCGGACATCCCGACGGACGTCCTCAAGGACCTCTTCCCGCTCCCGTACTGGGACGCGGTATACCTCGAAGCGGAGGGCTACGGCCTTGACCCGTGGCTCATAAGCGGGGTAATCCGCGAGGAGTCTCACTGTTCCCCGAATGCCGTGTCGCCCGTTGGCGCGGTCGGACTGATGCAGCTTATGAAAGGGACGGCGGATATAGTGTGCCGGAAGATGAACGTGGACAGGCCGGCGAAGGGAGACCTGAAGAATTACTGCTACAACATCCCGATAGGTTCCTATTATCTCCGCCAGCTTTTGAAGAAACATAACGGGCGGCTTGCATACGTCCTTGCCGAATATAACGCCGGGGCCATCGCCCTTGCAAGGTGGACTTCCGGCCAGGACATGCCGGACGACTACTTCATCGAAAACATCGATTACCCGGAGACCCGCGGATACGTAAAAAAGGTGCTCCGGAACTACTTCATGTACAAGAAGCTGTATTCGCGGCAGAGATAAAATCCGTTTCGGCCCCCGCCGCCCGCCCCCGGCCTGTTCTCGTCCAAGCTCTCACGCCTGTCATTCTGCTTTTTCATAACGCCCCCTATGTCCCCCTCCAACCCTCACCCACCGGCAGGAGCCGGTCCCCCCTCTCCCCGTGGACGGGAGAGGGTAATAATGAGTTGAAAACTATTGCAGGGGACGAGGGGTGAAGGTAAACCGAACTGTCCACCCGCCTGTCATTCTGAGCGAAGCGAAGAATCCGCTTTTCTATTATCCTTCGCCCTCTCACGGCGCAAGGGCGCCCCCCTCCCCCACGAGTGGGGAGGGGAAAATCAAACCCGTCATTCCCGCGAAGGCGGGAATCTATGTTTTATATAAATTCGTAGCTGCCCGATTCATCGGGCGACTTTAAACAAAACCGCCCCATAAATGGGGCAGCTACAAAACGAGGAATTGCAGATGTAATTAACTAATATCACGCAATAACCTTCAAGGGTAAACCTCATCAGTCGGGAAAGCTCATTGTCAATAGCAGTTCCGGATTCGTTCTTTAACATGCCGATTGTTAAGATAAAAAAAGGAAATCGGAGAATTTTTCCGCCGGTATCGGAAATGCGGCAAAAACAGCCTGCACGGGCGGGTTTCGTGCTGTTTTCGCCGGACAGGAAAGACGTGTTTTTTGCTATGCCCGGCTACTTCTTGCCGGACGATGCGGGGGCCTGCGCAGGCGCACCCGCGGCAGGCGCGGGGGCCGTTTTCGCACCTCCGGATGCGGGCGCTGTAACGATTTTTATTTGGCCGGGCGACGGCGTTCCGACCATCGCCTGAGGCGCTCCGACCGGTTTACCGGTCAGATTCGAAAGCTCTGACCTTGCATCGGAAGTCCACGGAGAATCAGGGAATTCTTTAATCAACCCTTCGAGCTGTCCTACGGCTTCGCTCGCGTTCCCGTTCTTCGCAAGTATCTGCGCGTAGCGGAACTTGTCCTCGTCCTTGAAGAAGCTTCCGGCGAGTTTAGAGTCCGAAACGAGGGCGTCTACCGCCGCGTTTTCATTACCTTTTTCGAGATACGCCGAGGCCAGTCTCTGGTTCGCAAGGGAAGTAAGGAACGGGTCCCGGGTGCGCTTCTTGAGAGCGTCATATTCATTTATCGCCTTGTCCACGTTGCCGAGTTCAAAATCCGTATTTGCTTGATAATACAGGGCAATATCGGCCTGCTTACCACTTCCGGAGGCCGCCTGGCCCAAAAGCTCGTCCGCCTTTTCGAGCCGCTCAACAGAAGTCATGGGCTTGCCGCCAGGGGGCGCGGAATTCAAATTATAATATTGAAGGGCGCTTGCAATCGTCGCCGCCGCCTTTTCCTCGGAGGCCTTCTCCGCCAGGAACCAGACCGACGACGCAATTACGACGACCGCCAGTACGGCAAGGCCGATGTAAAATTTATTAATGTTTTTCTGGACATACAGGAGCGCTTTCTGGGTGAAAGACTGTAGCTCGTCCGGCCCGCTGAACTGCTCCTTCTTCTTGCCTGTCCTTTTTCTCCAGGTGGTCAAATTATCCTCCGAGAACCCTGTTTACAATCTCTCTCGAATTTCTGAAAGCAGCCATGCGCTCCTTTGCGTCAAGCCCGGCGCCGGACAAGACCTTCTCCGCAAAGGCATCGTCTATCAGGTCATCCGGCTCGTGCGCGTCCGTATTTATTACCAATCTCGCCCCGGCCTTGAGCGCCGTTTTCGCCACATAGCCGTTCGTAAGCGAGTGCCCGGAGCGGGCCGTAATCTCAAGGTAGACGCCTTTCCTTGCGGCAAGAGAGGCGTCCTGGGCAGTAATAAGCCCCGGATGCGCAAGGATGTCCACCCCGGCGGCGATAGCGGCCCTGTTTGTCCCTTCCGCCACCGGCTCCACGGGCGACTCACCATGCATGACGACTACCTTCGCGCCAAGCCTGCGCGCCTCTTTAACAAGCTTCTTTATCGAATCCGGCGGCACATGCGTAAGTTCTATCCCCGGTATGACCGTTATAGGCATAAGCCCGGAGAGATCTTCCGCCGCGCG
>DAHWTK010000106.1 GCA_027328825.1 Nitrospirota bacterium | reverse complement strand
TCTTCGGGAACAGGCAGTTCCACAACGCTTCCCCTTGCATATTTATCTACCAGTTCCTGAGGCGTTCCAAATGCGAGTATTCTGCCTTCGTCCATAACTACGAGCCTGTCGCACAGGTGCGCCGCCTCGTCCATGTAGTGCGTGGTCAGGACCATCGTCCGGCCCTGGCGCTTCTGCTCTTTCAGCTTCTGCCAGATTAGGTGCCTCGCCTGCGGGTCGAGTCCGGTCGTCGGCTCGTCGAGCATTATGAGGTCGGAATCGTTTATCAGCGCCCTGGCCAGCATAAGCCGCCTTTTCATGCCGCCGGAAAGCCTGGTTATCTTTTCGTCCTTTTTGTCCAGGAGCGACATCATCTCAAGGAGAGACGCGGCGCGCCTCATTGCTTCCGTCTTCGATATGTCGAAATACCTGGCGTAGACCCGGAGATTCTCGATAACGGAGAGGTCAGGGTCGAGGTTATTTTCCTGCGGGACTACGCCAAGCCGGGCCTTGATCTTCCTTTCGTTTCCGTTCAGCTCCATGCCGAATATCTTCAGCGTGCCGCCGGTAATGGCGACATACCCCTGGAGCATGTTCATTGTCGTGGTCTTTCCCGCGCCGTTTGGGCCGAGGAATCCGAAACATTCCGCCCGCTTTACGGTAAAATCTATGCCCTTCACCGCCGGGTATCCGGAGTATTCCTTGTATAGGCCGATGGCTTCTATTATGTTTTCAGACATAGTTTCAAGATGTCATTCTGAGCGAAGCGAAGAATCCGCTTCATGTTTTTTAAAAGCGATTATTCGGCTAACGCCTCGGAATGACAAACTTTATTAAATCCGTTACTGATAATCAGAATCCCCTCAGCCTTACCGCCCTGGCTACCTTTTCGATAGCAATTGCATAGCAGGCAACCCTCATGCTGACGTTATTCTGCACCGACACTTCCTTTACCAGCTCGTAGGCGTCGAGCATCATCTTCTTGAGCTTCCTGTTTACGCGCTCCTCTTCCCAGAACGCGGACTGCAAGTCCTGCGCCCACTCGAAATACGATACCAGAACTCCGCCCGCGTTCGCAAGAATGTCCGGGACGACATATACCCCTTTTTCCTGAAGGATATTATCGGCCTCGGGAGAAGTCGGGATGTTCGCGCCCTCCACTACGACCGAACACTTCAGTTTTGCCGCGTTATGTTCCATTATCACGCATTCCATAGCCGCCGGTATAAGAACCTCACAGGGAAGTTCGAGCAGTTCCTCGTTCGTGATATAGTCCGCGCCGCTGAAATCTTTAAGCGAACCGGTGTCGTCCTTGTGCATCGTTACACGGGAGATATTCAGGCCGTTCGGGTTGTAAAGACCGCCTTTGCTGTCGGATACCGCTATGATTTTGCAGCCCTCGTCCGCGAGAAGCCTCGCGGCGGTCCCCCCGACATTTCCCATCCCCTGTACGGCCACCCTTGCACCCTGTATCTCGATTTTTCTGTCCTTCAGCGCCCGTTTTGTAAGGTAAGTGACGCCCCTGCCCGTAGCCTCAATGCGCCCTACGGAGCCGCCAAGCTCTACAGGCTTACCGGTAACAGCCGCAGGTGTGTATCCATGCCTTTTTGAGTATTCGTCCATTATCCACGCCATTACCTGCGGGTTTGTGTTCATGTCCGGAGCGGGTATGTCGAGGTTCGGGCCGATACTGTCGCTTATCCTCGTTATAAAAGAGCGCGTCAGCCTCTCCATCTCTCCCTTTGAAAGAGTTTTTGGGTCACAGGTAACGCCTCCCTTCGCGCCGCCGAAAGGGATATCGATAAGAGCGGTCTTCCATGTCATTGCCGCCGCAAGCGCCCGTATTTCTCCCAAATTGACCTTCGGATGATAACGTATTCCGCCCTTCATCGGGCCGCGCGTCTGGTTGTGCTGCACGCGGTATCCGACAAAAATCTCCACGCGCCCGTCGTCCATCTTGAGAGGTATCTGGACTTTTATCTCCCGGAACGGCACCTTCAGGAAAGTCCGCATCTCATGGTCGAGGTTTATCTTATCCGCCACAATATCGACATTATGGTTAAGTATCCTCTCCGTCTCGGACCGTTCCCACGCCTCTTCTACAATTCCCATGAATCCTCCTCTCAGGGAAATATTTTCCCGGGATTAAGTATCCCCTTCGGGTCGAAAACTGATTTTATTCTCTTTTGCAGGTCAATCTCTGCGGCGGAGAGTTCCATGCCGATATACTGAAGTTTCGTAAGTCCGACGCCGTGTTCCCCGGAAATTGTTCCTCCGAGAGAGAGTACCAGCCTGAAAACTTCCGATACCGCCTCTTCCGCCGCTTTGAGCCGCTCCGGGTCGGCCCTGTCCGTCATAACGTTTACATGTATATTTCCATCCCCGGCATGACCGAAGCATATTATCTTCTGAGCGAACCTCGAGGCAATCTCCCGGAAGCCCTCAAGCGCTTCCGGGACGCGGCTCACGGGCACGACGGTATCTTCGTTTATTTTGTGCGGCGCTATGGAAAAAAGGGCCTGAGATGTGCTCCTGCGAAGCTTCCAAAGCTCTGCTGATGCCGCCTTGTCCTGTGTAATATCTGTCTGAAGCGCCTTGTTCTTCAAAAGCGCGTGGATTCCGTTCATCTGACGGGCCGCCTCGTCCAGGCTTCCGTCCGTTTCGATCAGGAGAAAGGCCCCCGCGCCTTCCGGGAGGGCATAACCGATTTTTCTTGCCCCGGCGCCCAGGGCATCGCTGTCCAGAAACTCAAGGCAGCGCGGAGTGAATGGAGACGCCATGATTGCCGCCACAACTTCTCCGGCATCCCGCACGCCCGCGAAGAACGCGGTCATCGTAATAACCTTCTCCGGCAGAGGGATAAGCCTGAGCGTAATCTCCGTAACGACCGCGAGAGTCCCCTCCGAGCCGACAATAAGGCGCGCGAGATCGTACCCCACAACGCCCTTGGCGGTCTTCACACCGGCGCGGATGATTTCTCCTGAAGGAAGAACTGCCCTGAGTCCTATTACATAATCGCGCGTGACGCCGTATTTAAGCGCCCGCATCCCGCCCGCGTTCTCCGCCACGTTCCCGCCTATGGTGCAGAACGCGAGGCTCCCGGGGTCAGGCGGATAGAAGAGTCCCTTCTCCTCGACAGCCGCCTGCAAGTCCGCCGTAACGACGCCGGGCTGGACGGTAACAATGCGGTTTTTCGTATCAATCGAGATTATGCGGTTCATCCTCTCGAAAGACAGGACAATCCCGCCCCGGCACGGCACTGCGCCGCCGGAGAGGCCGCTCCCCGCCCCGCGCGGAACCACGGGGATCTCGCGCTCGCTTGCGAGGGATAATATTTTGGATACCTCTTCCTCGCTCCCTGGCCGCACGACGGCTCCGGGCGTCCCCTTCAGGCGCGTCGCATCGTAGGCGTACGCCAATAGCCCGGTCTCATCCGTGGCGACGTTCTCATTTCCCGATATATCTTTCAGTGCTTCCAACAATCGCTGTTCCATTTGAACATAATATCAAAAAAGACATCCAATAAAAAATAGATATTGACATATTCGTGAAAAAATTCTAAAAAAATCCATATGAAAGATTATTATTCGATATTGGGCATAAAACCGGGCGCTTCCAAAAAAGAAATACGCGATGCTTATCATGCGCGAATACGGGTGGTGCATCCGGACAGGTTCGACCAGAAGACTCAGCCTGCCGAATGGCAAAAAGCCAATGAAATGATGGCTGAGATAAATGAGGCTTATTCAGAATTAAAAGATTCCGCAGAACAGGACGTTGAAAAACCGGGAGCAGCTGCCGAACCCGAAAGCCGCAGTTGCACTTACAGTATGCGCATGACCCCTCATGAAACGATTTTTCATGATCTGCCGATAGAGACACAGAGCTTGCTGATAAAGGAAATAAGTCACGGTAAAGGTTCATGTTTCACCGTAAAAACCGACTACGTGGCCCGAAATTACGTATTCCTGGCTACTTCCATCTGCTGGTTCGTTTTCTTATTTCAGTTCCCGGAAACAAGGCTCGGCCTGGAAAGCGAATTTATCCTTGCGACTATAATTGCAAGCCTCTCTGTCGCGTATAATGCCGAAAAAATTTATAAATGGCATACTTCGAGCATAAACTCGTATTTTATGCTCACTCCGTTATATTTTATCGACATCAAATTCGACGTCGTAAGATATGCGCCAATTCGATTACTGAAAGATATAAGCCTGAAGCGTAAATTCAGGCGAGGCTCGGACGGCGGAACGAAGGTCAAACTGATCTTCGAGGGCTGGCAAGTAAAATTATATATAAGTTCCATGAATAAAATGGAGAAGTTTTCCTCCATGTACGAGAACTTTATCAAGAACCTGAAATACGAGTCCATTCACGGCAATAATTCATATATTACCGACAAGGATATCTTTGTCGGCTCAGGCGGTAAACCGTTCCGGAGAAGAATCCGCTATACCGGTTTAATGATTTACATAATAGCCCTTTCCTTGGGAATAAGCGTGTTTTTTGTGACAAAACCCTCCTATTCACAAATCAGTCCGGTGCTTTTGACTTATAATCCTTCGAGCTTTCAGGTCAGATCGCCTGAGATCCTTCCGGCGGAGAAACCGCTACCGCGAAACGGCTGGTCGAAAGATTTCTTCAAAGACTCGCCTATAGTGCCGCTTACAATAAAAAATCCGTTTAATCAGAAGAGCTTCCTGGTGAAAATCTGCGACTGGAAAACAAATAAAGATATAAAAATTATATTTGTGCGCGCAGGAGAGAACGTCAAAGCGAAGGTACCCATAGGGTCATACCGGTTCAAGTTTACATGCGGCAGCAAGTGGTACGGGGCTGACTACGCCTTCGGAAAAACCAGATTCGAATGTCTCAAGAAAAAGCTCGCCTGCTCACGGGAAGGCGACGTCATTACCGGCTATGTAGTAGATCTCGACGACC
>DAHWTK010000105.1 GCA_027328825.1 Nitrospirota bacterium | reverse complement strand
GCTTTCCGCCCGCTTTTTTCACGGCGTCCGTTACCTTCCGCAGGAACGAGGGCCTGACAATCCTGTGCGCGCCTTCGGAACCGAAATGCGTCTTGACGGCAACATATTCGCCTTTTTCGAAATTCATAAGGCCGCACTCTGACAGCATCCTCTCAAAGCGTCCCAGGACGCTGTAGCGGTAGTCCCAGCGCGTGCTACGAGCTGTAGTGAAATATACCTGTGACATGTTGTCTCCTTAAAATGTGAAAGGGCTTAGACAATGTCTAAGCCCTTTATTTTTCTGGTGCGCCCAAGAGGGTTCGAACCTCTGACCTACGGTTCCGTAGACCGTCGCTCTATCCAGCTGAGCTATGGGCGCAAAACAAACCGTAACATGTTATTTTTAAAAAACGGGCCAACCTCCGCCCACCTGCCCCCTGAACGGTCCCTCTACCTGGCCTCGGTTAGCTCTGGACCCAGCCGGAGAGCGTAACGGCGTATTTCGGGTGCATGAAGGCGTGGGTGGTCGGGAACTTCTGGAACAACCAGCCCTTGAATATCTGCTTGCCGTTTTCGCTTATTACGACCTGTGCCGCCGGATTAGTCGTGTCGTTGGAGGCGGAGGTGATGTTCATGCCCTGCATGACGAACGACGGCATAAATGCGAGCGGCTTGATAGAAAGACTCGTCCCGGGGATCGGGGTATCCGTGCCGATGGTTAGATTCATGTCTTTCTTCGTGTTCGCGGTCTTGTCCTCCACGGTTACCGTGATCGCCTTCCACTTGCCCTTGACGTCCGGCGGAACGGTAACCGTGGCTTCCTGTCCCTTCTGCGGAAGGGCGAGATTGCTCTGCGGGGCCGAGGGCTGAGCCTGTTGCTGCTGCTGTTTTCCGCAGGCGGATATGGTTAAAGCAAGCGCACCCGCAACCGCAATTGCCGACATTTTCTTCAACATTCTTCTACCTCCTGGTTTGCATACATAATGGACACACGTCCCGGTTTACTTTTATAGCCGCCCCAAAAAATGGCGGAGAGGCAGGGATTCGAACCCTGGGTGGAGTTTGCACCCCACGACGGTTTAGCAAACCGTTGCCTTCGGCCTCTCGGCCACCTCTCCATAGATCAAAACACGTGAATGAACTAACATGGCTGATAAATACGTTTATGAGAACACGTGAATGAGAAATAAATGAAAAACAGATTCTTCGCTTCGCTCAGAATGACGGCTTTTTTTCACGTCCTTTCGCTCACGTTTTCTCATTTCACGTCATCTCACTCACGGCTTTTCTGGCGGAGGGAGTAGGATTCGAACCCACGGGGCTTTCACCCTGCGGTTTTCAAGACCGCCGCCTTAAACCACTCGGCCATCCCTCCTACTTTATTTTTTCCATCCCTCCCATAAACTGTCTCAGGGCTTCCGGAATGGTTACCGTGCCGTCCGCCTGCTGATAGTTCTCCAATACCGCGACAAGCGTCCTGCCGACGGCAAGGCCGGAGCCGTTAAGCGTATGGACAAACGAAGTTCCCTTGCCGCCGACGGGTTTATATCGTATCTCCGCCCGGCGCGCCTGAAAGTCCTCGAAATTGGAACACGAGGAAATCTCCCTGTACAGCCCCTGGCCGGGAAGCCAGACCTCTATATCGTATGTTTTCGCCGCAGAGAAGCCTATGTCCCCCGTGCAGAGCGTCACGACGCGGTATGGAAGTTCAAGCTTTTTCAACACTTCTTCCGCGTCGTTTAAAAGCCCTTCCAGCTCTTCGTAAGAGTTATCCGGACGGGCAAACTTTACAAGCTCCACCTTGTCGAACTGGTGCTGCCTTATAAGCCCCCGCGTGTCCTTGCCGTACGAACCCGCCTCACGCCTGAAGCAGGGTGTATATGCGGTATATTTAACCGGCAGGTCTTCTTCCTTTAATATTTCCCCACGGTGATAGTTCGTCACCGGAACCTCAGCCGTCGGTATGAGGAGGAAGCCGTCGTCCACGTGGAAGAGGTCGTCCTCAAACTTGGGCAATTGCCCTGTGCCTGTCATGGAGTCCCTGTTCACCATGAACGGCGGCAGCATTTCGGTATAGCCCTTTGAGGTCTGGAGGTCGAGCATGAAATTTATAAGCGCCCGCTCAAGCCTTGCTCCTGAACCCTTCATAACGGCGAAACGTGCTCCGGCGATCTTTGCCGCCCGGTCGAAGTCCATTATGCCGAGATTCTCGCCGATGTCCCAATGGTTGAGCGGCGAAAAATCGAATTCCCTTGGCTGCCCCCACATGCGCACAACCGGGTTGTCCTGCTCGCCCGCGCCGACCGGCACGGATTCGTGCGGGACGTTCGGAATAGAGAGGAGTTGGTTGCGCAAAGCCTCGTCTATTTCCCGCATTTCGGCATCGCGGGTCTCAATCTCGTCGGAGACCTTTTTCATGGACGCCATCTCCGCGTCCGCATCTCCGCCCTGGCGTTTTACAAGGCCGATGGCCTTGGATGCCTCGTTCCTCTGCCTCTTCAAGTCCTCGACAAGGGCGAGTTTTTCCCGCTTGCTTGTGTCGAGGTCGAGAATCGGCTGTATGTCTATATTCTGATGCCGGTTCCGGAGGGCATTTTTTACCCTTTCCGGATTATCCCTGATGAGCTTTAAATCAAGCATCTATACCGGCGAAAAATAATGAATAAAAGGTATGCGGCAAAAACCGCCCATGCGCCCCGGCAAAAACTCCCGGCAATAAACCGTCCCGGGGCAGGCCTTTAAAGGAGGAAATTTAGCAGGTTACACTTGAAAAGTCAAGGCTCTTATGCAAATTCCTCAGCGGCAATTCCCACCGCGATGAGAAGCGGAAAAAGCAACATTAAAGAAACCATCGTTCCCATAACCTACTCCTTTTATTTTTATGTTGCACCAGGAGACGGGCTTCAGCTTTTTCAGCACCGCCCTTTGCAACCTCCGCCAAAGCCTCCGACATGCCCGCCGCCGAAACCGCCTCCAAAGGAGCGGGCCCCGCCGAAGCCTCCTCCTCCAAACGACCTTGCGCCGCCGGAAAAGCCGCCGGCCGCTGCTCCACCGCCGAAAGACCTGGCCCCGCCGCCGCTAAACCCACGGCTTATCTCCGGACTGGAGAAGCTCCTCGAACCTTCGGAAGGCGCTCCAAAAGACCTGACACTATGCCCGCCGCCGAAACCGCCTCCAGCGCCCCTGAAGCCGTTCGAGCCGTTATGTATTCCCTGAAGCGATGGCGCCGGGTTGAACGAGCGTGCGGAACGGCTGTTTGCGCCACCCCTGAAACCGTTCGAGCCGTTGTGTATACCGTAAAGAGATGGCGCGGGGTTAATGTGCCTGACGCTTCCGAAGCCGGTCGAACGGCTGCCGACCGGGGCGCCCCTGAAGCTCCTTTCGCCAAAGGATGTCCTTGTTTTCGCCCTCGCCACGCTCTCGCTGAAGATACTCCGCGCGCTCCTTGAGTTGAACTTCGTCACGCCGGTCTTTGCGAAATCTTTCATCAAGATGGAAGCATTTCCGGTTCTATTAGCTCCGATTACCGGCGCGCCCGTCCGCCCGGCGCCCGCAAAAGCGCCGCGCGTGGAGAAACTTTTAAGGGCGTTCATCCTCATCGTTTGAATGTTCCTGCTTGCGAGGGTAGTCCTTGCCCCCGGTATATTCTTTACAAGATGCGGGGACAGAGTGCGCGTAACGGGGTTTAAGTCCACCGTTTTTCCAGTCCTCGGGTCTACGAGGTGATTTGAGATAACCCCGGTACCAAAGACAGTCCCGCCACCGCTGACGGTCACCGCGCCGCCGTTAACCACGACAGTGCCGTTATTATTTATTACCACCACCCGAGTGAAATCCGTCAGGATATAATATCCCGGGAACCAGAAGCCGCCGCACCAGAAGGGGAACGGATCCCATGCGTAGAGGTAGGAGTAATCGTACGGAGGCGGATAATATGTAACGACCGGCGGGCCTTCGTCGTAGTAATAGTTGTTGATTACCGTGGGCGCGTATCCTTCGGACTCGTTGCTATACTGGCTTGAGTCCTCCCACGATGCGTAGCCTTTCGGCGGAGTGGACTGCGCCTCGGCGACCGGAAGCCCTATGCTTTTGTTCAGCCTGGCCAGGGCCTCGTTTGCCTTTTTTTGGCTGAGCGATATTTTGCCATGAGCTATCGCGTTATCGACGGCGCTCTTGACCTCCGCCACTATGTCCGGAGTTACCGGGAAATCAGAAATCCAGCCGGAAAGGGGCGCTATACCCACCGAAGCGAGTTTAGATTCTGCCTGAATTTCCTTTAACTTTCCGAGCTTAAGCGATTCCGCAAGCCTGATCGCGTAATCGCCTTCGCGCACAAGCGGCTGGGATATGGAAGGTTTTTCCTTCTGTTTCGCGGTGGCCGCCGCAAGCGATACCGACGGAACCAGGGCCAGAATCGCAGAGAAAATAAGTATTAATATTTTCATAACCACATCCCCTTTGTTTAAAACCAACTCCAAAGCGGATAATAATATTTATCATTAATAATATTATACATCCGGATTGGTCTGCTTGCAAATATAAGGAGATTAAGGCGATTTGACAGCAATTGCAAGGGCGGCTAATCTTTATGGGTAAACCTGAAAACGGAGGGTAATATGGGTATTTCAAAGGTGCTTGCGTGCTCTGTCAACGAGTGTGCCTTCAACAGGAACAAGGAATGCCACGCCATTGCCATAAACATCGGCGGACACCATCCGGCGTGCGATACCTTTACCGACCACGGGCATAATGCCGGTGCGCCGGAGAACGTGGGTATCGGGGCATGCAAGGTGAAAAACTGCAAGTTCAACAATTCCCTGATGTGCAGCGCGCCGGGAATAACGGTCGGCCACCACGAAAACCACGCCGACTGCAAGACCTTTATTCCAGCATCCTGAGGCTCTGTATCTGGAAATTATGCGGGACTGGAAAGCGGCAGATTAACCTGTGCGGGGGGCGCAAGAATTATTGAAATTACGGGTCTTGACGCCCCATTTTTTCGCAGTATTGAGGATTGCACGACTCTTCAGCCTTTAATGTCACCTCTGGCGCCTGCCGGGAAAAACTCTTTTTTATCAAGATGATACAGTTCTCAATATGCCCGAAAAATCCCTCCAGCATCTTCCTGAAACGCCCGGCGTATACCTTTTCTATCTTGAAATGCACAAGCGACGAGAGCAAAAATATAAATAAAATCACTATGATAAGAAGCGCGTATTTGT
>DAHWTK010000104.1 GCA_027328825.1 Nitrospirota bacterium | reverse complement strand
CATAACAGTAAGTCCGTTTGTCGGTGGGTATTTATGGGAAGGCAATGAGGGCATCGAGGAGCATGATTTTAATGTAGGCGCCGGGCTTGGATATATGTTCACTGATAAGCTTGGCGTGGAAGGTGTATTCCAGTACATCCCGGGGCAATCCGAAAACGGCGGCGGCGACACGCACGGATACATCTACAAGCTGGACGGTCTTTATCATTTCCCCATAACAAAAACTATTGTCCCGTATGTTGCGGCTGGACTCGGCGGAATAACGATAAATCCGGACAGGGGAGCGTCGAATTCACATTTTCTCGTAAATTACGGCGCCGGCTTAAAGTATTACCTTACGGACGACCTGGCGCTCCGGGCCGATGTCAGGCATATAATATCCTTTAATGACAATTTCAATAATATGTCTTACACGTTTGGAATTGTCTACCAGTTCGGCGGCAAGAAAACTCCGGCGCCTCAGGCAAAGGCAGAGCCCATACCGGCACCTGCCCCGGCGCCTGCACCAAAGCCGGTCGTGAAACCCGCCCCGGCACCTGCCCCGGCGCCTAAACCTGTGGAAAAACCCGCGCCTGCGCCCAAGCCTGTTGTGAAGCCCGCGCCGCCGGCTCCTCAGATTAAAAAGGAAGTGACGCTCAGGATTAAAATAGAGTTCGACACCGACAAATCTTTCGTGAGGCCAAGGTATAACGACGAGCTTAAGAAAGTTGCGGATTACCTGAAGCAATACCCGGACAACCAAGCCGTTATAGAAGGCTACACCGACAACAGGGGGTCTGCCGTTCACAACATGAAGCTCTCCCAGAGACGCGCCGATGCTGTAAGGAAATACCTTATAGACAAGTTTGGGATCAAAGCGGATAAGCTTTCGGCAAAGGGCTATGGCAAAGAAGACCCGATAGCAAGCAACAGCACAAAAGCGGGGCGTCAGAAAAACCGCAGAGTGGAACTGCACATAAAGCCTTTGAAGTAATCAAGGCTGCACCGAAAAGATGGGGTTGCGGATACTCGCGGCCCCATTTTTTTAAATATCTGTATAATGTAATATAATTTCAAACCTTAATCAAAGGAGGCGAGGCCATGAGGAAGATTATCATTATTTCGACAGCTCTCGTGTTTTTCTTTGCGGGCTACATAACCGGAAGCATCCATACGCGGAATGCTGTTGCCCTCGAGCTTGGAGGCCTGAGCTCGACGGTTGACAGTCTGAAGAATCTCGGCAAGACTGTCGTCGAGATGCAGGACAACCTGAACAAGCTACAAAAAAATGTCAATACGGTAAAGACAATAAAGGAAGATCTGGCCAAATACCAGGGCGTTTACAAAGGTGTTACCGGCGGCGGGGCAAAGAAGCAGGTTACGCCCGCGTTGCAGAAAGGATTACAGGATATACTGCCAGGCAGCCAGCAATAATATAACTCCGGCCATCGCCGACATTACGGCCCGCCCCATTTCCCGGGGCGGGCCTTTGTTATTTCATAACCTCCCGTTTAACGTCAATCAGCTCGCGGGAGACGTTGCGGGAGAAGACGTAGAGGGAAGGCACTGGGCGCTTGGCTTGGTGGCAATGTCGCCGTGAGCCGCGTCCCCGACTACAAGCCTGCCTTCCGCGTAATTTGTCCCGATGAGATTGTCAATCCTCACCTCGCCAATCAGCTTCGCATTGGAGAGGTCGGCCTTGGAGATTATCTTGTCCATCGCGCTCGGGCTGTTACTGCTCGGCAACAGCCGCTCGGCCATGGTGCTGGTCCTGAAGACCGGTATCGAATCGCCCTTGCACAGGACAGTATTGTCCGGGACATAGAGTTTCACGGTATCTCCTGACTTCGAGACAACAGCCGCCTTGACCTGCGGGTTACTCATGGTGTCTGAACTGTGCATGTTGCTTCCGCTCCAGGCATAGACAGATGCCGCCGCGAGCAGGCCCGCGAAAACCAGGAAATATGCAAACGTTTTCTTCATTTTTCACACCTCCGCTTTTAGGACTAATACTCAATATTATATCATTAAAACGGATACGTGTGAAATCGGGCGGGAGCGGCATCCGGCAGACGACCCTGTCGAAGAGGCATATGTGGACAGGGGCGTCTACCGGACTCATACGGCTGGAGGTTGCTGTGAAAAGTTACCTCTTTTTGTGGTGTTGGGCGACGAGCATAAGAACGATTCCGGGCTTCAGTTTACTGTCCTTGAGCGTCTGCATCTGCTCCGGCGTCAGAACCGCTTTGAGGTCGGAAATCTCGTGCGCGCGCTTCACGGCAAGGTCCGCGCCTATGGACGAGACCTTCCCTACCTGCGCCCTGATTGCGTCATCGTCGATTTTTCCGGCGTTCATAAGCTCGCCGAGCTTCTTTCTCTCAACCCGCATGTTCTTGAGCAACGGCTTCATCTCGGGCCTGTATTTCCCGGCCACGGCCCTCATTTGCGCCTTCTGCGCTCCGGTGAGATTCAGGGCGGCAATGACCTTTTTCACCGCGGCCCTCTTAGCGCCCCAGTGGTTTTGCATTGCGCCCTCGTTTGCGAATGCCGCCCCGGCCGTCAGCGCTATGGCGAAAAGCATTAAAATTATCGATCTTGCAAACATTTTCCTCATAAGCCCCTCCTTGGGATGGTTGTTGATGAAACCGGCTTCAGATAAAAAGACGACCCTGGCGCGCGGTTGGTTACAGACGGTTATTTAAAAGTCCTTACGGTATTCCGTCCGGCTTCCTTGGCCTGATATAATGCCTTATCCGCGGCGCGGACAAGTTCCTCGGCGGAACGTAAAGCCGAAGGCATCCGGGCGATACCGATGCTGACGGTAAGGGTAACGGATTCATCCCCAATACCTGTAGGCACGGGATGCGACTCCATTGCCTTTCTGATGCGTTCGGCGATAATCTCCGCGCTCGGCGCGTCCGTCTCCGGGAGTATCACGCAGAATTCCTCGCCGCCGTAACGCGCAACGGTATCCGTCTCGCGGGAGCTTTCCTTCAGCACAAGCGCGACCTGCCTTAGAGCCTCGTCTCCGCTAAGGTGCCCGTAAGCGTCGTTAAATCTCTTGAAAAAATCTATATCGAGCATGAACAGCGACAGGGGATGTCCATAGCGTTTCGCACGCGATATTTCCGTCTCGAGCTGTTCATAGAGGTACCGGGCATTAAAAAGTCCTGTAAGACTATCCGTTATGGAGAGATGCAGAGTGGTTCGGTACATGCTTGCGTTCTCGAGCGCCATGCCGAGCTGCCCCGCCAGCGCCGAGAGGAGGTTTATCCTGTCAACCGAAAACGGCGGCTCGTCAAGCCCCCTTTCGAGAATCACAACCCCTTTCAGCCTGCCGAGGTAAAGTATGGGGACAACGCATTTCTGGTTGACGGACCCGCCTCGCCCGGCAAGCACTGCCGCCTCTTTTCGCTCCTGGATTTCCTGGAGCATACCCGGCTCGATAAACAGCCTCTGCCTTGGCGAATATCCAAGGGACAACCGCTCCTTAAGATCTCCGCTTTCCAGAAGCATAAGCGCCGCGCGGCGGTAGCCCACCTCGGTCTTTATTCCCTGGAGCACCGTCCGCATTATCTTGTCTTCCTCAAACGTCCCGACAATCTCCCTGGTTATATGCTGGAGGAATGTCATTTCCTGGAGCTTCCTGTCGAGCAGCGAATTGACGCGGGAGAGAAGGGTCGTTTCGTTTACAAGCGCGGGCGCGGAGACAGGACAGGCCTTGTCTTCCTTCGGGTGTTTTGCGAGCAGACGCTCCACCTTGTCCGTCAGGTCTTCCAGCCGGAAGGGCTTGACGACATATTCGTCCGCGCCTATGGACATGCTGTAGAGCCTGTCCTTTTCCTTGTATTTCGCTGAGAGGATCATTATGGGTATGTCCCAGGTGAGCGGCTCGTTTTTAAGCAGCCTGCATACTTGGTAGCCGTTCATCCGGGGCATCATTATGTCGAGGATTATAAGGTCGGGAAGCTCCGAGAGCGCCTTGTCCACAGCTTCGATGCCGTTGGATGCGGCGATAACGGTCCTGTCTTCACGGCCAAGGGCCGTCTGGACAACACGCTGAATATCTGGCTCGTCATCTACTATAAGTATCTTCTTCTGCGGCATAAAGCTACCGATAGTTTACAAACTGCATGTCTATCCCCATATCCTGAGACTTAAGAAGCGAAATAATCTGCTGGAGGTCGTCCCTGCTCTTCCCGGCGACACGCACCTGGTCCTGCTGTATGGATGCGTTCACCTTCAGTTTCATGTTCTTTATAAGCTTTACAATCTCCTTCGCCTTCTCCTGCGGTATGCCCTGCTGGAGCGTGATTACCTGACGCACAGTTCCTCCGGCGGCCTGCTCCACCTTCCCATAGGAGAGCGCCTTAAGCGAAATCCCGCGCTTTATTACCTTGGACTGGAGGCTGTCCGTCAGGGCCTTCAGCCTGAATTCATCCTCAGTGGAGAGCGTGAGCGTGCCCTTGAGCTTGTCCAGGACAATGTCGCTCTTCGAGCCTTTGAAATCGAACCTCTGCCCGATTTCCTTCATCGTCTGATTCACGGCGTTGTCCATCTCCTGCATGTCTATCTTGCATACTATGTCGAAAGAGCTCTCCGCGGCCATTCATGCCTCCTTTTGTCGCGCCCTTTATTTTTGTCATTGTAGCTGCCTGATTTATCAGGCGCCTTTAAATCGCCCCGTGAATGGGGCGGCTACTCCGAAATCAGACTTGCGCCTTTGGGTATCTTAAAGTCGAACGCGCCGTCCTTCACGCCCCCGTTTATTTTCACGTGGCTCAGCGTTATCGTGTTCACGTTGCCCGAAGTTTCGACAAAGGTGAACTGCCGGATGTATGAGCCTTTCGGGTCCATGTCGATATAAATCTTCTCCACGCCCATTTTGTCCCCTTTCGGAATAAGCTCAAGGTCCGGACGCGCTTTAGAGCCTGCCGGGATTTCCACGTTAAAGGAATCCGTAATCTTCCCCATCCCGGCAAGGAAGGTCGTGGGCGTCCTGTCCATGAATGCGCGTGAGAGTTTTTTCGTTATTACCTGGTTGGTGGATTTGACATACATAATGAGGTTTCCGTCCTTGACGATTATTTCTTCCTTCTCCGGCTTCGTGTAAGTGTAGCGAAGCATACCGGGTTTTTTTATGACAAGCGTCCCTGACGCCTTCTTCGTCATATTCATCGCCTTGATTACGGACACCTGGGTGAAGTCCGCCCTCAAATCATGTATGCTGTCGTAGCTCTTCTGAAGTCTCGCCGCCATGCCGTTCGCCGCCATGGCGAGCGCGGGGGAGG
>DAHWTK010000103.1 GCA_027328825.1 Nitrospirota bacterium | reverse complement strand
GGAAGCTCGGCGAGGGAGACCTGGTCTCGCTGGGGTTTATGAGTTTCGTCTTTAAGATTGCAAAGTAACGAGGTAAAATGCCCGGTCGTTATGCCGGTTTAAAAGCGGATTCCCGGGGCGCGGTTTCTGGGCGTTTCGGGGGCCTGGGGAGGGGGTTTTTACGCGGGCCAGAGGGTCAGGCCGTGGGTTTTCAGCCAGGCCTCGCGCTCCTCGTAATCCGGGCAACGGGCCGCGACCCTGGCCCAGAATTTCTTTGAGTGGTCAGGCTGTTCGATATGCGTAAGTTCGTGAATTATAAGATAATCTATCACCCGCGGCGGGGCCATGACAAGCCGCCAGTTAAAGCTTAAGTTCCCCTTGGCCGAACAGCTTCCCCACCTGGTCTTCTGGTCGCGGATAGAGACCCTGCCAATCTTCCGACCATTCGATAATTTCCTTATTTTATCGATAATTACCTTGCGCGCCATCTTCTTGTACCACTCTTCGAGAAGCTCCTTTACGACCTCCGGCCCGCCCGGTGTCGGCGCCTCCATGAATACCTCGTCGCCAGCCATCCGGACGCTTCCGGCGCTCCCGTTTATACGCACCCGAAGCAGACGCTCCTCGCCCAAGTATTTGATTTTAGAGCCGTTTCCAAGCGGCCTCAGGTGCATGGCCCTCTCCGCCTTTGGCAGGGCCATGTGCCGCTCGATCCATGCCCTTTTGTTTGCAAGTATCCGGTCAAGCTCCCCAAGCGGCATCCTCGCCGGGGCGACAACTTCCAGGCCCGTGCCGATGCCGAGCCGCAGCCAGACATGCCTTGCGCGGGCGGACTTGCGCAGGGTGTAACTTATTGTTTTCCCGTCTATTTTCACTGTCCAGACGGACGATGCCGCGGCCTTCTGGCCGAAGAGGTCGAGTTGCATGGCTTAATTCTATCAGAAAAAAACAAGATTTAAAGAAAATATTCGGCGAGGTTTATGCGGTATTTTTTGGGGTCGAGGGCCTTTATTATGCTCCGCCTGTAGCCTCCCGCCTGCCCGGTTTCGCTTAAATCCACAGTCTTGCCTGCGACGCGCTTGCCGGAGGAGTCGGTTATGAGGATTACCTTCGGCCTGTCGAGTTTTTCCGGATTCGGGTTCGATTCAAACACCAGCCCCAGTTCCCTCGTATCGAGCATGACGAGTGTCCCAATGGGATAAACGCCTATGATATTTGCGAAAATTTTAAAAAGCAGCGGGTCGAGCTGAACGCCGCTCCGTTCCATCATCAGCGACAGGGCCTTGTCCGGCGAATAAGGTATCCTCGCGTAGACCCTGGCGGAGGTCATGGAGTCGTACTGGTCGGATATGGAGACTATCCGGGAGAAGAAGTTCGGCATCTTCTTTTCCCTCGTCACGGGATAGCCGGTGAGGTCGTAAAAGATATGGTGCTCGAAGGCGACCGCCATGGAGCTTGCTGCGAGTTCGTTCAGTCCCCGGATCTTCGATATTGCCTTAACGCCCATCTCCGGGTGTTTCCGCACCACGGTCCATTCGTCTTCCGTAAACGACGCGGGCTTGTTCAGTATCTCGATAGGCACGTCCACCTTTCCGATGTCGTGGAAGAGCGCCGCAATGCCCAGTTTCGTGAGCATGTTCTTGTCCAGCCCGAGCTTCTGGCCGATGGTCATGGCCAGGATGCTGACGTTCACGCAGTGGTTGTAAGTGTATTCGTCGAAGTCCTTTATGGCCGTAAGGCCGAGGAGCGACGCCTCCTCGCCCAGTATTATGTCCACTATGCCCTGGATGACGCGCTTTACCTTCTTGAGGTGGGTGGGCTGTTCGCTCTTGATGCTGTTCATCACGCCCCTGGTGACGGAAACAGCCTGGAAGTATGTCTTCTTGGCCATCTTCCGCCGGTCCGCCAGGTCGTCCAGTTTTATCTGCTCCGCTTCCTCAAGCGGCCCGGCCCAGATGGAGTAAATGCCCCGTTCCTTGAGGATGTTATTGAACTCCTCTTCGGGCTGGTTCGGCCCGGGCGGGACGAAGGAGTTCAGGGCGAAGGCGAATTTCTTGAGGTCGTCCTGCGATACGGGCTTCTGGAAATTGAACGAGCCGATCTTCTTTTCCTTCATGATGCTCGATACGAGCTCGTAGCTTACCATGTCCTCGATGTCGTAGCGGACGCGGGTATCGTCTATGTAGAGGTATTCGCCGCGGCATCTCAGGGCGAACTCCGTATCCGTCTTGAAAAGCCCGTCGAGCGCGCCGATGAGGTTTGTGACGGGACGGTCGAAGGCGACATTTCCTATGTCGTGTATCTGGCTGGTGCGGAGCAGGACCTGGATCTGGTTTATAAGAATGCGGGAGCTTTTTGCTATCGGGCCGCTTCCCTCGGTCTTGAACGGGGACGTAACAGTTTCCGCCATCTTCAAGCCTCCTGGCCGACGCCGTCCGGGCCGGCGAGCTTGTGGACGGAATAGGATACGGCCTCGTAGAGCGCGCTTCCCTTCTTTGCATGGGACGATACGGACTCAAGGGCGCGGAGCGAGTCCTTGTGGCGGATATTGCCGAGGCCGTAGGCCGCCGAGACGCGCATCTCTTCGTTTTTCGAGTTGCCGAACAGGAAATTTTTCTTCTTCAGGAGTTTTATCATGAACGGCATGACCTTCTCCTGGCCTATCTCCGCCAGAACCTCGAGGAACACGCGCTTTTCAGAGAGCGCCCTTTCCTCGAAATCAGGCCGCGTTATGACCTCTACAAGCACGTCGAGGACGGAGTAGTTCTGCGCCTGCGGGAGATACCTGAGCGCCGCCATTCTTATCTGCGGGTCCGTGTCGTCCAGCACTTCGAGGAGTATCTCGCCCGCCTTCGGCCCGCCGACCATGCCGAGCGCGCGCACGACCTCCCGCCGCACCTTGGGCTCAGGGTGTTTTACGGCCTGCTTTAGGTATTCCAGGGCCTTCTTGTCGCCTATCCTGCCCAGTATCGCGGCGACGTTCCGGACGATATACCATTGCCCGCTCTTTAGCCCTGCGGCCAGCACCTCGATGTTGTCCTTGCCGAGGGATACGAGGGCGTCGATAAGGGCCTTTCTGTATTTTATGTCCTGAACCTCGCCCATGAGGTTGGAAAGGGGGATTATCGAGGCGCGGTCGAGATGCCCCAGATATTCCCGGAAGTCGTCGATGTTTATTTCCCTGCCGCTGTTCAATACCTCCGCGATTATCTTCGCCCTGCTCTCGCTCCCGGCGCGGGTTATGGCGGTCTTCAGCCGTTCGGCCTCGTGCTGGCTCAACCCCTCCCCGCCGCCCGATAGCTCCCTGAATCTCTTCAGGATATTGGAGGCTGTCCTGAAGCCGCCGGTATGCACAAGATACGACAGGGCGGACTCGAGGCTTCCTGCGACAAGCTCGAAGTCCTGAGAGCCTTTTTCCATGAAAAGGCTCTCGAAAAGGCAGTATATCGCCTCGTCGAGGAACTTCTCGTCCGTAAGCCCCTCTATCTCGTCCTTCAGGGTCTTTACTTCCTCTTCGCCAAGGCTGAAGACGCCCTTGAACCCCATCGAGATGGATTCGAGCGGCGAGAATATCTCCTTGGCCTCGCCCTCGTCCGCGTCTTTATACGCCTCCGAGAGATCGTCGCTGCTTTCCCCGGAGAGGAGCCTTTGAACCTCTTCCTCCGAGAGCGCCTCTCCGTCGGAGAACTCCTCGACGACGTAATACCTGAGGTGCGCGAAGTCCTTTTCCCACAGGAGCGTGACGATGTCGTCGTCCCAGTTCTCGCTCAGGAGGTCGGGCTTCGCCCTTATTACCTCAATAAAATCCATAAGTTCTTCATGGGAGAAGCCTTCGAGGAAGGTTAGCTCGCGCAGGCCGTCCTTATAGAATAGAAGTGCGAGGTTTTCGTCCTTTTCGGTATTTTTATAGACGCTCTGCCCCTTGTAGAGTATCTCCTGCTGGCGTATGAGCAGGGGTAGCTTGTCGGCGTCCCCGAAAAAATCGTCGAACCTGCGGCATATGTCGTCCTGGAACTTTGCGAGTATCGGGTTGTTGGCGGGGTACATCTCGAAGGCGCGCTTGGTCTTGAGGAGGGACTGAAGGAGCTCGCGCACTGCCTTGAGCTCGCTCTCCGGAACCAGGGTTTCCTCTTCCGGCTGTTTCAAGGGCTGGTCCGGGATTTTTTGGAACAACTCTTCCATTACCCTGTCTCTACATATTGTTGGCTACAGGCTTAGAAGTGGATGCAACACCATATTTTATAGAATTAAAAAATACAAGTCAAACCTTATTTGACCACAAATGGCTTGCGGTTTGCCTCGTCTTACGGTTATAATCCCTCAATTTTTATCAGGAGCCCTGATTTGCTTTCAAAAATAACCTCAAGCGCCGTTCTGGGCATAGACGCATACGTTGTGGACGTGGAGGTGGACGTCACGGCGAGGGGCCTGCCTTATTTCGCCACGGTCGGGCTTCCGGACGCGGCGATTAAGGAGAGCAAGGACAGAGTCCGCTCCGCGCTCAAGAACAACGGCTTCGACTTCCCGCTCAAACAGATTGTCATAAACCTCGCCCCTGCCAACGTAAAAAAGGAAGGCTCCGCCTTCGATCTCCCGATAGCCCTTGGGATTATAGCCTCGGAGGGCGTCCTTGGGCAGGACGCCCTGTCCGGTTATATGATTGTCGGGGAACTCTCTCTCGACGGACGCATAAAGCCCGTGCGGGGCGCGCTTTCCATGGCCGTGAAGGCGTCTGCCGAGGGTTTGAAGGGGCTTATACTGCCGTATGCAAACGCAAAAGAGGCGGCTGTTGTAGGCGGCGTGGACGTTTACGGGGCCAAGGACCTCGCATCCGTTGTGGAGTTTTTCCGGGGCGAGGGAATTCTCGAAAAATTCAGGATGGACGTATCCCGGCTGTTCCGGGAAAATTCCAGGTATTCCGAGGACTTCTCTGAGGTCAAAGGCCAGGAGCACGTGAAAAGGGCGCTTGAGATTGCCGCCGCGGGCGGGCACAACGTCCTGATGATAGGGCCGCCCGGCTCCGGAAAGACCATGCTTGCAAGGAGGCTTGTAACCGTGCTCCCGGACATGGGTTTCGACGAGGCCATCGAGACGACCAAGGTCCACAGCGTCGTCGGGCTGATACCGCCGGACAGGCCGCTCGTGGCCACAAGGCCGTTCAGAAGCCCGCACCATACCATATCCGACGCCGGGCTTATCGGCGGCGGCGCATACCCGAAACCGGGCGAAGTGAGCCTCTCACACAACGGAGTGCTGTTTCTTGACAAGCTGCCCGAATTCCACAGGAACGCCCT
>DAHWTK010000102.1 GCA_027328825.1 Nitrospirota bacterium | reverse complement strand
ATCTGCATACCCGTAACCGTAAGCGTGTCCCGACTGGCCATTATCTTTTTCGCGGCGATATTCGAGCCTGCCCATGTAACGGCGGAGAGTATCAGCAACAGCACTCCAAGCCCGTAACGGCCTTGCAGGGTCTCGTATTTCCAGGACGCAGCAAGCACGCCGCCGAAACCTATAATGACTCCGGCGATACGCGGAAGGGTAATGCGCGAGGTCTTGAAAAAAAGCGGCGCGGCAATTATCACGAAGAACGGTGCGGTGTTTATGAATATCGCCGAGATGGAGGCGTTTGTATATTCTTCCCCCATGAAAAACAGGGCGTTCTGCACCCCGGTCTGGAAGATCCCGAACAGCGCAATTACCCAGATGTCCCGAAGGCTGAGCCTGAGCCTGCCCATGAACGCCGCCAGGGCAAGCAGTATAATACCGCTCGCAAAGAACCGTACCCCGGCGAAGGTCAGTGGCTTAAGTCCCGCGTCAAGGCCGATTTTCACGGCTACATAAACCGTGCCCCAGACAGCGCAGGCAAGCAGCGCATAAGCGATGGATTTGCTTGAATCCTTCATAGGTCAGAATAAAAGGATACAGGCAAAGCGGCTGTGAAGTCAAGGAAAGTGCAAAAGCGGCGGGAGGAACCGGTTAAACCTTCAGCTGCGCCTTCACCCAGCTCTCGATATGTTTCGCAGAACCCTGCGTCATATCTATAAACTTCACCCCGTGCCGGTTCGGCCCATCGGTCACGATAGCGGAGTTTACGCACCAACTGATGCGCGAACGGAGCGCCAGGGGAATTTCTTCCTTTAACTGGAATATTCTGCCCAGCAGCCTTTGTCTTGCGGGTATGGCAAACTCAAACGTACACTCCTGGCCTGCCTCGCAACGCAGATATGACATTATCATCATACCCGAGTGGCTTATGTTCTTTGCATATCCATAGAAAAAAATGTCGTCGTCGGACAGCGCATAAACAGGAATGGGCGGGACTTCAACCCGGGGTTCCAATCTCCTTTCGATCTCCTGCAAGAAACAGTTCTCCTTTCATAAGCATTTACCATTTAAAAATTGCGGTAGATTTTATATCGGCGGATACGGCAAAGTCAATAATTTCTTTTAATAATAAATATTACTTCTTATGAACATTCGGGCGCATTTTTAATACTTTGTCTGCCGTCTGACTTTACTTGCGGCGGGAATTCCTTTATAATGTCAAATTTGTCGCCGAAAAGGGAAAGGGTTTATTTTACGGGAGGAGCAATGGAAAGCTTGAAAGGCAAAGGCGCGGTAATAACGGGCGCAAGCAGAGGCATCGGCAAGGCCATCTCGACGGCGCTGGCGAGGGAGGGAATGAATCTCGTGCTGGCGGCGAGGGGGCGCGGCGAGATAAACGAGCTCTGCGCGCACCTGATGGAAGCTTACAGCGTCAGGGCATTTCCCGTAGTCTGCGACGTCTCCAAGCAGGCGGACCTCGAAAGGCTGGCAATGGAGGCGGTGTCGAAGCTCGGGCGCGTGGACGCGCTCATAAACAACGCCGGGGTTTCCAGCCAGCACCTCTTCCATAAGCAGCCGCTTGAGGACATACAGAAGCTTATGCAGACGAACTTCTTCGGATACGTCATGCTCACGCGCCTTCTTATAAACCACATGGTGGAAAACGGGGGCGGGAGCATCGTGAACGTCGTCTCCGGCTCGACCCTCGTGGACCCTCCGCCCAAGACGTTCATAGTGTACAGCTCCCTGAAATGGGCGCTCAGGGCGTTCACGAAAGGGCTTTTCTGGGAGATGCGGGACTACAACATAAAGGTTACTTCTCTTCTCCCCGGAGTAACGGACACGTCGCTCACCGGCAACCTCGACCCGGCCACAATAGAACCCTCGCGGCTCATGACGACCGAGGCTATAGAGCGTGCGGTCGTATTCGCGCTTACCGTGCCAAGGAACGTATGCCCGCTTGAGATATCCGTCATAAACCAGCAGACGCCCTGGAAGATGCCAGTAATACCCTACAAACAGGAGCACCCGAAATAATGAATATAGAAAACATGAGAAATATCGCCATCATCGCGCACGTCGATCACGGCAAGACGACGCTCGTGGACGCCATGCTCAGGCAGAGCGGAATATTCAGGGATAACCAGTCGGTCGCCGAGCGCGTCATGGACAGCATGGACCTTGAGCGCGAGAAGGGCATCACCATAATGGCCAAGAACACAGCCGTACATTATAACGACGTGAAAATAAACATAGTGGACACGCCTGGGCATACGGATTTCGGCGGAGAAGTGGAACGGACGCTGAAGATGGTGGACGGAGTCATGCTACTGGTGGACGCCTCGGAAGGCCCGCTCCCGCAGACAAGGTTCGTCCTGAAAAAGGCCCTCGAAGCCGGGCTTCCGCCGATACTCGTAATAAACAAGATCGACCGCCCGGACTCCCGCATACAGGAGGTCCTGAACGAGGTGTACGATCTCTTCATAGACCTCGACGCCTCGGAAGACCAGCTCGACTTTCCCGTGCTCTATACAAACGCCAGGGCCGGAATAGCAAAGGCCAAGCCGGACGGCGACGGGGCCGACTTAAGGCCGCTCCTGGACGAGATAATAAAGACCATACCCGCTCCGAAGGGGGATGCGGCGGACACGTTGCGTATGCAGGTGGCATCGATAGACTACTCGGATTATGTCGGCAGACTCGGAATCGGCAGGATTTTTTCCGGGACTCTGAAGAAAGGGGCTCAGGTATCGCTGTGCAAGCTGGATGGCTCGGTCCAGCCAGGGAAAATTACCGCGCTTTATACCTATAACGGCCTTTCCAGAATGGAGTCCGACGAGGCGTATGCCGGGGACATCGTCGCCATCGCGGGGGTGGAAGGATTCACCATCGGCGAGACCATATCCAACCTCGAAAACCCCAGCCCTCTTCCTCCTATTACCGTGGACGAGCCGACGCTTTCCATGAACTTCTCCGTGAACAACTCTCCGTTCGCCGGCAGGGAGGGGAAGTTCGTAACGAGCAGGAACTTAAAGGAGCGTCTGGAGAAAGAGATACTTTACAATGTCAGTATCCGGGTCGAATCCACGGATAGCACGGATACGTTCAAGGTATCCGGCAGAGGCGAGCTTCAGCTTGCCATACTCATAGAGACCATGCGCAGGGAAGGGTTCGAGCTTGCCGTATCGAGGCCGGAGATAATCGAAAAAACAATCGACGGAGTGCGCTCAGAGCCTTACGAGCTGCTGCTTGTCGATGCGCCGGAGGAGCACATCGGCATCGTAACGCAGAAGCTGGGAGCCAGGCGCGGGAAGATGATGAAGATGGTTAACCACGGCACGGGCCGGGTGCGCATGGAGTTTGAGATACCCTCTCGCGGGCTCATAGGCTTCCGCTCGGAATTCCTCTCCGATACGCGTGGAACGGGAATCCTGAACACGCTTTTCCTGGGCTATCGCCCCTGGTCCGGCGAAATATCCGGGCGTTCCACGGGCGCGCTCATAGCGGACAGGCGCGGCAAGGCCACCGGCTACGCCATATTCAACCTCCAGCCAAGGGGGGAGATATTCATCGATCCCGGCACGGAGGTTTACGAAGGCATGATAATCGGCGAGAACGCCCGCGAAGACGACATGGGCGTTAACGTAACAAAAGAGAAGAAGCTTACCAACATGCGCGCCTCCGGCTCCGACGAGGCCCTTCGCATTATCCCGCCCAGGAAGATGAGCCTTGAGCAGGCGCTGGAGTTCCTGCGGGACGACGAGCTGGTGGAAGTTACGCCGGTTTCGATACGGCTTAGAAAGAAGAAGGTTGACAAGAAGATACTGGCGAGGTTCTAAAAATCTACTTCATTACCTTCAGGGCGTCGAGTTTTTCCTGGAGGAAGTGCTGAAAATAGCCGTCGTATCTCTTCTGAAGCTCAGGTATTTTCCAGTCTTCGTCCGTGATAACGTCCCGGCAGTTATCCGCTCCGCAGTAGCATTTAAGCCTGTAGGGCTCGACGCCTTCGGCTGCGTGGAGAATAGTTGCGTAGTCTATGCATATCTCTTCGCCAGCGTCGATGTCGCGCATGGCGACAAGGAAAATCTGACCCTTGTACCCCGCGTTCGGGTCACAGGAGTGGTTGATAAAGGCGTCGTCTTCTTCCGAGTATAGAACGAGGTTTTCCGTAACGGGGAGGCCATAGTCGTTATGTGGGGGCGGGAGTTTTGTCTCTTCCTCGCGGGTTATAAACCACCCGCCGTGTATCATCAGCAGTTCGTCTTTATCTATGTTCCCAGTGGCAAAGTTCCCTTTGCCGCAATGCGGGGTCTCTTTTACGACGAGTTTCGGGTTAATCCAGCAGAATTTTTTCATGGAAGAATGGTATACACCAAAAAAAAGCCAATTTCCACAAAAAAATTTAAAAATAAATCCCCGGTCGGCTCGTATATTTTTAAAGACGTCTGCCTGGCTTGGGGAGGGAGGCAAAACGCCTTTATGTGCGGCTGGCCGGGGAATTCTATGCCGCCTGTTTCCAGTCCTCTGGCTCTCCTTTGCCCTCTACAAAAACGTCGACTTCCATTATGCTGTCGCACGGGATGCGAAGCTCGCTCATGAATGCCTCTATCGAAAGCCTGTCCGGGCTTTTAATCACGGAATACATGCATTTTTCCCCTATGTTCGAGAAGGAATAGAGCACCTCCACTCCCTTCCCCGAATCGGAATGCATTTTCATGATCAAATCGCGGCTTATGTCCGAAACGACCTGATGCTCGGAGATGAACATCCGCATGTCTTTTTCCATTACGCCCCTCCTGATTAAAATATACCTTCCGGGGAGGATTTGGTCAAGGAATCCGGCCAGTTTTAAAACTTCAGAGGGTGTTACTTTTTATAAACAATTCGACCGCCCCTCCCAGCTTTTCGCAGGCAAGGCGGGAGTTGCGACCAAGTTTTATCAAAGCAGGAATTTTCCACGGGTGCGCCAATAGATAAAAAATCAGCCGTGTCGGGTTTATTTTCCCATCGTTCATAAATAGGTTGAAGTCCACTGGCAGGTCTTCGTCCAGCGTATCGGAGATAGCGCGAACCGAGATGAACGGGACACCCGCTTCTGCGCAGGCGCGGGCCGCCCCGCCGGATTCCATGTCAAGAGCGACGGCCCCGGTCGCATCGGCTATTTCCCACTTTTCGGCGGAAGTTGTAATGGTTTTTGAGACAGCCACGAACCTTCCGGCGCGGCATCTGATTTTTGCGAGGACGGCAATCAGGCCGGTATCGCAAGAAAAAGTGTGCTCCGGCTTTTCATAGGACGCTATCTCAGTCGCGCCGACGATTTCACCGGGGACAAGCCCCGGCGCAAGAGACGCGGAAAG
>DAHWTK010000101.1 GCA_027328825.1 Nitrospirota bacterium | reverse complement strand
GAGAAAAAGCTTGACGGCGACAAGAAGTTCGTATGGCTGGCAAGGCAGGTCTCGCCGGACGTCCAGCCGAAGATAAAGACGGACGGCGACATGGACGGGGTGCTGGGCTGGTTGTACGACAGCCGCAGATACTACCCCGAGAAAGACCTGGCGGCCAACGTCATCGGGTTTACCGGAACGGACGGAAAGGGCCTCGACGGCCTTGAACAGGAATATGAGAAATACATAGGAGGCCTTCCGGGAGAGGCGATTGTCGAGCGGGACGGCAGGGGCCGGGAGGTCCTTACTGTGAGCGAGGGCAAGAACTCGCCCAGGGCCGGCTGCGACATAATACTTACCATTAACGAAAGAGTGCAGTATATGGCGGAGAAGGCCCTCGACACGATAATGGAGAAATACAGGCCTCTGTCCGCCAGCGCCATCGTCATGGATCCGAATACGGGAGAGATCCTCGCAATGGCCAACAGGCCGTGCTTCAACCCAAACGACGGGCCGCACTACCCGGCATGGACATGGAAAAACCGGGCGGTTTCCGACCTCTACGAGCCCGGTTCCACGTTCAAGATAGTCACCGCCTCGGCGGCGCTGGAGCAGGGAGTCGTAAGGCCGTCTGACATAATCGACTGCGGGAAGGGAGAACTCGACGTAGACGGGACGGTTATCCACAGCGCGGACAACGAGGGCGGACGGCTCACGTTTCAGGAGGTCATACAGAAAAGCAACAACGTCGGGACGATAAAGGTCGCGCTGAGGCTTGGGGCGAAAAGGCTATACAGGTATGCCAGGGCCTTCGGGTTCGGCCAGAAAACGGGCGTTGACCTGCCCGGCGAGGCGGCGGGCGAACTTAGGGACATAAAGGATTGGTCCGGGCTTTCGGTCGCCTCCGTAGCCATAGGCCAGGAGGTGGGCGTAACGCCGCTCCAGATGCTTTGCGCAATGAACTGCGTCGCCAACGGCGGATATTACATGAAGCCCTATGTCGTATCCGAAGTCCGTGGCGCGGACGGCTCGATAATAATGAGCAGGAAACCCGAGAGGGAGCGCCAGGTTATATCCACGGCGACGGCGGCAACTCTCAGGAATATCCTGACGACCGTCGTCGAGGACGGCGGGACGGCTGTCGAGGCAAACATAAAAGGATACCAGGTTGCGGGCAAGACCGGCACGGCCCAGAAGTTCGAGCGCGCCCTCGGGAGATATTCCAAGACGAAATACTACAGCTCGTTCGTGGGCTTCTGCCCGGCGGACAACCCGAAAATCTCCGCCATAGTCGTCTTGAACGAGCCGCATGGCGGGGCATATTACGGCGGGACTGTCGCGGCCCCGGCGTTCAAGAACATAGTGGAGCAGGCGCTTACGTACATGAAAGTGCCCACGCGCCTACCGGATCAGACGATTACGGTGGGGAGATAAATGAAGTTGAAAGAAGTGATAGCGGGAATCGGCGGGGAGGTTGTCCGGGGAGATGCGGACATCGAGATTTCCTCGGTTCAGTACGATTCGCGCAAAGTCTCTCCCGGATCGCTTTTCTGCGCCGTGAAAGGGCTTAAATCCGACGGCGCGGAGTTTATTCCGGGCGCGATAAAAAACGGGGCGTCCGCCGTCCTGTTCGTGGACTACGAAGGCCCGATGCCGGGCGGCGTGTCTTTTGTAGGGGTGCGTGACGCGAGGCTTGCGATGGCGCTTGCGGCGGCGAATTTTTATGGGCATCCGTCAGGCAGGTTCGACCTCGTCGGCATTACGGGCACGAACGGAAAAACGACTACCTCGTACCTCGTGCGCTCGATATTGCGGACGGGAGGTTCCGAGCCGGGGCTTATAGGCACCATATCCTACGAGTATGGCGGGAAAAAGTTTCCGGCACCGAACACTACCCCGGAATCGGTAGACCTCCAGGCCCTGCTCTCCGATATGGCAAGCGGGGGAGCGAAGTCCGCGGTTATGGAAGTATCGTCCCATGCAGTGGCGCTCAAAAGAATCGCGGGCTGCGATTTCAAGGTAAAGATATTCACAAACTTCACGCAGGACCACCTGGACTTTCACGGGACTATGGAGGAATATTTCGAGGCCAAAAAGTCCTTCTTTACGGACTTTCCAGGGATTAACGTAATAAATATCGACGACCCGAAGGGCGAGGAACTGAAAAAATCGGCCCCGGGAGAGGTCATTACATACGGAGTCTCCTCCAGCGCCGACGTGGCCGCTAAAGACGTGGAAATATCGTCTTCCGGGACGTCTTTTACGCTGCTTACCCCCGCTGGGGAGGGGAGAATAAAGTCCCGCCTCGTGGGGAGGCATAACCTCTACAACATGCTTTCCGCCGCGGGCGCAGGCGTGGCGCTCGGGAAAAGTATGGATGAAATATCTGACGGTCTGTCGAGGGCGGAGGACGTGCCGGGGCGCCTTGAGCGCGTGGAAGGGGGCCAGAATTTTACCGTACTTGTGGACTATGCGCATACCGATGACGCGCTGGCAAGGGCGCTGACTGCGGCCAGGGAGCTGTCGAAAGGACGCCTGATAGTCGTATTCGGGTGCGGCGGGGACAGGGACAGGACGAAAAGGCCGAAGATGGGACATGTCGCCGCGAGGCTTGCGGACATGGTCGTCCTGACATCGGACAACCCGCGCACTGAAGACCCTGTCAAAATACTGGAGGACGCCGAAAAGGGAATCGCGGCGGAAGGCTCGAAGGTAAAGGGTTCGGGCTATTTCGTATACCCGGACAGGGCGCAGGCCATATCCTTTGCGGTCGGGGCCGCGCGCGTCGGAGACACCATACTGATCGCCGGAAAAGGGCACGAGGATTACCAGATAATCGGGACGACGAAATATCATTTCGACGACCGTGAAGCGGCAGCCGCGGCGATGCTTGCGAGGAAGAGCGCGTGATTAACCTGGAAAAAATAATCGGGGCGACGGGCGGCAGGCTTGTCCAGGACGCGGGAGTGGAATTCTCCGGAGTATCGACGGACAGCAGGAGCATAAAGTCGGGCGAGCTTTTCGTCCCGCTCTCCGGGGAACGCTTCGACGGCCATGATTTCATAGCGCAGGCTGCGGGCTTGGGCGCGGCTGGCGCGCTTGTCGAAAAAGGGAAGGATGTCCATCAGCCGGACATGACTCTGATAGAAGTCCCGGACACCCTGCGCGCGCTTCAGGACCTGGCGCATTCCGTAAGGGTGGCGCGAATGAGTATGCCGCTTGTCGGAGTTACGGGAACCAACGGAAAGACCACCACCAAGGAAATGCTCGCGTCGATACTCTCGCTGCGCGGCCCGGTTCTTAAGACCGACGGAAATTTGAATAACCACATCGGCGTCCCGCTAACGCTCCTGAAGCTTAAGGACGAACACTGGGCGGCGGTTGTGGAAATGGGCATGAGCGCGCCGGGCGAGATTGCCAGGCTTGCCGCAATAGCGGTTCCGGAGACGGGGGTGATAACCAACATAGGCCCGGCCCATCTCGACGTCCTGGGAGACCTCGAAGGCGTGGCAAAGGCAAAATCGGAACTTATCGCCTCCCTGCCGCCCGAAGGGACGGCGATATTGAACGCGGACGACCCGCACTTAAAGGCATTGCCGTCCCAGTTTAAGGGAAAGACCGTGTCCTTCGGGCTTGGCAGCGGCGCCACGGTATCGGCGTCGGATATTGCCGAGAACGCGGGCGAGGTGTTGTTCCGCCTGAAGCTGCCGGGTGTGTCCGCCGTGATAAAACTGAACTTCATCGGTTCCCATAATGTCTATAACGCGCTGGCCGCGGCCTCGGCGGCCTACGCGCTCGGCATGACGATTGACGAGATAAAAGAAGGCCTTTCGTCCTGCCGCCCGGCAAAGATGCGGATGCAGGAGGAAATAATCGACGGGGTAAGGGTGATAAACGACGCCTATAACGCAAACCCGGCGTCTATGGCTGCGGCCATAAGCGCGCTGGCGGCGATGAAAGGCGGGAGAAAATTCGCAATACTCGGCGAGATGCTGGAGTTGGGCCAACAGGCGTCGAGGTCTCATTTCGATACAGGGAGACTCGCCGGGGCGAGCGGCGTCCATATGCTGGTATTGGTCGGCGAACATGCGCCGGACGCGGCCCAGGGCGCGATAGAGGCCGGAATGCCGGAGGAGAATATATTCATAGCGCCCGAACCCGGGAAGGCGGCGGAGATAGCGGCTGACTTTCTGAAGGCTGGAGACGCGGTGCTCGTTAAGGGCTCGCGCGGATCGAGGATGGAACTCGCGGTGGAGAAACTGAAGACGGGGAGAATTCACGCATAATGTTTTACAATCTTTTATTTCCGCTTCACGACAAAATTCACGCCTTCAACGTGTTCCGATACATCACGTTCCGCTTCGCCAGCGCGATGTTCACGGCCCTCCTTATAAGCTTCATCTTCGGCCCCGCCATAATACGGAAGCTGAAGGAGCTAAAGGTCGGACAGCAGGTCCGCGCGGACGGGCCGGGCACGCATCTCGGCAAGGCAGGGACGCCGACAATGGGCGGGATCCTGATACTCATCGCCATAACAGTACCGACTCTTTTGTGGTCCGACTTAACCAACCGCTACGTCTGGCTCGTGGTGGCTGGCACGCTCGCGTTCGGAGCGGTGGGATTCTATGACGATTACCTCAAGGTGGTGCGGAAAAAGAGTGAGGGGCTGAAGGCCCGTTACAAGTTCGGATGGCAGGTGGTGATAGCGCTTTTCATAGGACTGCTTCTCTACTTTAATCCGATGGACCCGAACAGCACGGTGCTCCTGATACCTTTCTTCAAGAAATGGATAATCAACCTTGCGTGGTTCTATGTGCCCTTTGTCGTGCTGGTGCTTGTCGGCTCGTCAAACGCGGTGAACCTAACCGACGGGCTGGACGGTCTGGCGATAGGCCTTGTCGGCATAGCCGCGGGCGCAAACGCCATACTGGTCTACGTCACCGGGAACAAAATATTCGCCAATTACCTTCAGGTGTTATACATACAGGGGGCGGGCGAGCTCACTGTCTTCTGCGGAGCCCTGATGGGCGCGAGCCTGGGCTTTTTATGGTATAACTCGCATCCGGCGGAGGTGTTCATGGGAGACGTCGGAAGCCTGAGCCTGGGCGGCGCGCTCGGAATGCTGGCGGTGCTGACAAAGCACGAAATAATACTGGTTATAGTGGGAGGTATATTTGTTGCGGAGGCGCTCTCGGTCATCTTCCAGGTAGCATCGTTCAAGAGCCGGGGCAAGAGGATTTTCAGGATGGCGCCAGTCCATCACCATTTCGAAGAGATGGGCTGGGCGGAGTCGAAGGTTATTGCACGGTTTTGGATTCTCGGTATTATCCTTGCTTTGGTGGGCCTGAGCACACTGAAACTCAGGTAGAAGGAAGATGTCATGAAGAGATTGTCGGCGCTGATTCTTTTTACACTCGTTCTATTAACCTCGCTTCGGCCAGCCCTCGCGGACGATAATTTTTCCGTAACCGCGGAAGGTGTCTGCGTGATGGACGCCGATACCGGCAAGGTCATAATATCGCGCAACCTCAATAC
>DAHWTK010000100.1 GCA_027328825.1 Nitrospirota bacterium | reverse complement strand
GACTTCGCCGAGAAATATGAACGCCAGCGTTATCCCAAGCACCGGCTCAAGGTATCCGAGCACACCCGCCTCCTGAGCCGTGACGGAGCGGATTCCCTTGAGATACGACACGTTCGCAAACGTCGAGTGAAAAAGCGACGTCATGGCTATAACGGACAATTGAGCAAAGCGCGGGGCCTTGAACCCAAGCCAAGGTATGAACGCCCCGATGAGGGCTATAGTCAAGACCGCCTGCACAGCCGAGAGCTTCAGGGGGTGGTTCCTGGGGCTTAAGGCCCGCGAATAAAGTATCACACCGGCATACGCGATGCCGGAGAGAGTGCCGGAGGCCGCACCCATTATACCCCTGCCGTCGGAGAAGTCCAAGCCCCCCGCAAATATAAAAACCAGCCCCGCCGCCGCTACCGCAAGCGCCGCCAGCGTATCCCTGCCTACCCTGTCCTTCACCGTAAGCGGGGCCAGGACAGCTACCAATACCGGCGCGACATAGTGCGTCAAAAGCGCCGCCGCGACGGTCGTCGTCTTTAGCGCATATACGAAAGAGAGCAGGTTTACAAGCCCGAATAAACCCAGCCAGAGCGAGGGTATAATGTCCGGCATAAGCCTCGCCCCCTCGCGCCTGCCGCGCACGGCCAGCCACCCGCCCTGGAACATTGCCGCAAACACGGCGTTAAAGAAAATAATCTCCGTAGCCGGAAGCCCAAGCCACCTTACCGTAATACCCCAGGTGCTCCAGACGAAAAAGGCGCCGGTTATTAAGAGATAGCCCCTCAAACCGCGCCGCCGCGTTTTCGTGCTATAATATAAATAGAAAGTATTATCATTACAAATAACGGAGGAACCGAATGAAAAAGTTGTCTATCTTAATAGGCGCCGGTCTGTTCGTATTTGCAATAGCTGGCGCGGCGTCGGCATGGTCCGGGAACGGCTGGTCTTCCAACTCCCTTGACCCAATGGGCCACGCGTGGATTACAATCCAGGCCCCGTCCCATGCGGAAACGACCCATGTTACGCCCAATGTCGCCTTCCTGGATTCAAACGGCCTTATGGCGGTTCAGAACCCCTGGCCCGTGGCGAGTGAAGGCGTTTCCGTCAAGGCAACTCCTGCCGGCAAGTTCGTATGCTTCGATTCTGCAAGCCGGTCGTGCGCCGTGTCGGATTAGGCTATTCTATTTAAAATAATCTTCGGGCGCGGTCGTTCCTTGGCCGCGCCTTTTCTGTCAGCCTTTTCTGGCAGGCCCGGCCATCTTCTTTACCGCCTCGGAAAGCTTTATCGGAGAGGTCATCATCTTCACAAGAAATGCGTTCGCGCCCATGGCCATGGCTTTCTCTATCTCGGATTTGTCTCCGCGCGCGGACAGGACCATCACGGGTATATTCCTGTATTTCTCGTCCGCCCTGAGGAACGAGAGCACCTTGAAGCCGTCCATTCCCTCCATGTAGAGATCGAGCACTATAAGATCCGGCACGGAATTCTGGAGCGCCTTCAGTGCCTCTATGCCGTTGGCTGCCTCCACGACCCTAAAACCGTCCAGGATGAGCTTACTCTTGTTCATCCTGCGGCTGGCTTCGTTGTCCTCCACTATCAGGACGGTCGTTTTTGTCTTCTCCCCGCTTACGGCTATATAGTCCAGTATGGTTTTCCTGGTAAACGGCGTCAGATTAAGAAACTGAAGCCCCATGCCGATTGCCTCCTGGCATGTCATAACCTGCGCCATAAGGTCGAGGTCCGTAGCTCCGAGGCGGAAGCCTATCCTGATAATGTCCCCTATTGCGAACTTCCTGCCGGTATGGACATAAATTCCGCCCTCGCTTATGTCGATCCCCTTAACGAGGATAGAACCGTTGATCAGGACGTTGTCCGTAAAAGGGACTCTCTTGAATACGCGTTTTTCCTGAATCATGTCAACTCCTCAAATCACAGCTAAGACACCCTCTCCTTATGCAGGCATATGTTTATCCCGCCCCCGTCGCACGTCATTCCCTAATGCTTTAGTCTGGAATCCGGCGACTTTGAAAGTCGCTGGGCCCCCGTTTAAAAGCGTCCGGTGGTGACGGACTTTAGCGAACACGGGGTTTCGATTTTCACCATACAAACATGGATTTTAGATTATCAGAAATGTAAACAATTTGGAAGATATTATCTTTAGCGGCTTACGTGTTATTAAGACTCGGCGGAGATTAGAAGCGTCGTCAGCGCGGTCTTGGATTCCACGCCCATTTTCCTGAATATGTTCCTCAAGTGAACCTTTACCGTGTTCCGGCTTATACCCAGGGATTCCGATATGTCCGCATTGGATGCGCCGTTTGATACTATTATTTTTATTATTTCCATTTCTTTTTTGGTAAGCCCATAGCTCTTCGATATTTTCTGGTAATCGAGCTTCTTTATGAGTTTTTCTTCGGATTGTTTCAGGAGCGCGCGGTCGATAGCGGATTTCAGTTCGTCGAATTCGAAAGGCTTCAGAAGATAATCGAAAGCCCCTTTCCTCAGGGCCTTTATCGCGGAATCGAGCGAGGCATGGCCGGTTATGACTATGCATTTCGCCTCCTGGCAGTAGTCCTGGAGGTATTTCATTACCCCGAAACCGTTGCCGTCCGCAAGAAAGAGGTCTGTAATTATGAGGTTGAATTTCCCGTCCTTCAGACTGGCCAGAGCGCCTTCTTCGTCCTGGGCCTCCAACACCTCAAAACCGTTCTTCCTCAGGAACATCGAAAGGCTCGCGCGCAGAATCTCCTCGTCTTCTACAAGCAGAACCCTGCATTTTGCCATGTCATCCCCCAGCTACCGGCGGAAATACGGTAATGACATCCCCGTTTAAAAGCTCTCTTTCCGGGGCCGCGTATCTTCCGTTCACAAGTACCACAAGTGTGGAACGCCCCCATATGTCCGCTTTTACCAGCAGATCCCGGCAGGTTGTGCCGTCGCTCAGGTCGAATATCATTTTACCTCTGGCCCTGTCATTTTCCGGCAGGCATCGCCTCATGGAGGCCAGTAGCCTGAGTTCAACCCGCATTGTCTTTCTCCATATTCTAACCCTAAAGGGTTATGCCGAATTTTATGTTTGCAATTTACCTGCCATATTTGAAATTATTTTTGTTTGATTGCATATTCCCCTTACAGCTATCTCTACAATGAATTTTTTTATAAGTTGATACACTAACGAGAGCCATGCCTTAATCGCCAAAATCTTATTCCATATTCGTTTTCGCGCATAATAATTGAGCGCTATCGCTCTGATTTATTAAGTAAGTTTTTTTATTTTAACAAAAACCGTACACGTTGCAAATAAAAAAGGGAGGCGAAATCCGCCTCCCTTTCAGAAAGAAATATTGCCGATTTAGAACAGCCCCAGTATCTTGCCGTCCTTGTCGAGATCCACCCTCTCTCCCGCCGGGGAAGACGGAAGGCCGGGCATCGTCCTCATGTCGCCGCAGAGCGGATAGAGGAATCCCGCTCCCACTGAGGCGCGGATGTCCCTGACCGGGAAGGTGTAGTTAGAAGGAACGTTCTTCATGGCCGGGTCGTGCGAGATGGAGAGATGGGTCTTTGCCATGCATATCGGGAGCTTGTCGAACCCGAGCTCCGTATAGAGTTTTATCTTCTTCTCCGCAGCCGGGGCGTAGGTGACGTCCTTCGCATTGTATATCTTCTTTGCGATGGTCTCTATCTTCTCTTTTATGGACGCCTCAAGCGGATAGAGGAACTTGAACTTGCTCGGCCTGTCGCATGCCTTGACGACAGCCTCGGCGAGCTTTACGGAACCCTTGCCTCCGTCCGCCCAGTGTGTGCTAAGGACGGCGTCTTCCGCTCCGGCCTCGACGGCGAGCTTGCGGCAGAGGTCTATTTCCTTTTTCGTGTCCGTGGCGAATGCGTTCACGGCCACGACGACCGGCACGCCGAAATTTTTCATGTTTTCTATCTGTTTTGCCAGGTTTTTGCACCCTTCGCGGAGCCAGTCGAGGTTTTCGTTCACCAGCTCCTTCGGGAGCGGCTTGCCGGCCACGACCTTCGCCGTGCCTCCGTGCATCTTGAGCGCGCGGATGGTGGCGACGATGACGACGCAGGACGGCGTGATGCCGGAGTAGCGGCATTTTATGTCCATGAACTTCTCCGCACCCATGTCCGCGCCGAACCCGGACTCCGTCACGACATAGTCCGCAAGCTTCACGCCAATCTGGTCGGCTATTATTGAACTGTTCCCGTGCGCTATGTTCGCAAAAGGCCCGCAATGAACGAAAGCCGGCGTGTTCTCAAGTGTCTGCACAAGCGTCGGCTTTATTGCGTCCTTCAGGAGCACGGCCATCGCGCCCGCACATTTTAAGTCTTCGGCTGTAACGGCCTTGCCGTCCTTCGTGGTGCCGATGACGATGCGGGAGAGCCTCTGGCGCAGGTCCTTGAGGCTTGTAGTAAGGGCCATAATCGCCATGACCTCGGAAGCGACGGTTATGTCAAAACCGCTTTCCCTGGGATAGCCGTTCAGCTTTCCGCCGAGGCCGACGATAATCTCCCTGAGGCTTCTGTCGGAGATGTCCATGACGCGCCTCCAAGTAATGGAGTGCGGGTCTATTCCGAGCTTGTTGCCGTGGTAAAGGTGGTTCTCGATGAAGGCGGAGAGCAGGTTATGAGCCGCGCCTATCGCGTGTATGTCCCCGGTGAAGTGCAGGTTGAAATCCTCCATAGGCACTACCTGCGCATAGCCGCCGCCAGCCGCGCCGCCCTTGATGCCGAAGACCGGCCCGAGGCTCGGCTGACGGATGTTGAGCAGGGTATTCTTGCCGATCGAGTTCATGCCCATCGCCAGACCGACAGAGGTCGTGGTCTTGCCCTCGCCCAGAGGCGTCGGCGTGATGGCCGTCACGTCTATCAGCTTGCCGCTCTTCTTTTTGCCGAGCCTGCCGAGGACGGAGAGGTCTACCTTTGCCTTGTATTTCCCGTAATATTCGAGCTCTTCTTCCTTAAGCCCCAGTCTCTCGGCTATCTTGCTTACAGGCAGCATCTTAGCCGCCTGGGCTATTTCTATGTCGCTGCCCACCTTTTTCTTTGCCATTCGATATGCCCCCTTTCGGTTAAACGACCAGGAATGCGGGCGCAATAAATTGCGCCCCCGCAAAAACCTTCACCCAATGACAATCTCATAACTCCCCCTGCTTCGCTTCCCCCTCTTATTTTAAGAGGGGGACTGAGGGGAAGTTACTACGGTCTTCGTAGCGCCGTAAAGAAACGGGACGGCCTTTTCGACCGCCCCATATATTTACACCCCGCCGACGCCCTTGTGGGCCTCCAGCTTGCGGCGGTCTGCCATGGACATGAGCACCTTCTCAACGCCGAACTTGCCCTTCTCGTATTTCCTGAGTTTCAGGGCCTCACGCTTTTTGTCGATATGCGCGAGCGTCGCGGCGAGCATGTCCTCTTTTCCGGGAATGAATTCGAGCTTCCCGCCAACCTTCTTCTCCCAACCCTCGCTCATGATCTTCTGGACTGTGGGCGAGGCCGCAATCGGCGACTCCACGCCGAATATTACGTAAAGACCGGATGCGACGGCG